>CAZRKQ010000018.1:0-23746 GCA_964600755.1 uncultured Thiotrichaceae bacterium | reverse complement strand
TTGCTCGACAAGCAGGCGGGCAGGCTCACGCTGGAAAACCTCGGCATGGCCAAAGATGTTCAAACCAAATTCAATACCCTGTTGCACAAACCCGACGGCATTATTCTAGTTACCGGCCCAACAGGCTCGGGTAAAACCACGTCCCTGTATGCAGGCCTGGCCCGCATCAACGTGAAATCGCGCAACATTCTCACGGTGGAAGACCCGATCGAATATTACATCGACGGCATCGGCCAGACCCAGGTCAATGCCAAGGTGGGCATGAGCTTTGCGCGCGGACTGCGGTCTATCTTGCGCCAGGACCCCGACATCGTCATGGTCGGTGAGATCCGTGACCTGGAAACAGCCACCATCGCCGTACAGGCCAGTCTTACCGGGCACCTGGTACTGTCAACACTGCACACCAACAGCGCGATTGGCGCCATCACCCGCCTGCGCGATATGGGTGTCGAGCCCTTCCTGCTGGCATCAAGCCTGATTGGCGTTATGGCACAACGGCTGGTCCGCAAGCTGTGCCCGGCCTGTAAAAAACCGCATACTGCAACCGAGAGCGAGCGTGAATGGCTCAACCTGCCTGAAGGAGAAGCACCAACGATATATTCAGCCTCCAGCTGCGGTGAGTGTAATCACCTGGGTTATGCAGGACGCACCGGTGTTTATGAATTTGTACCTGTTGACGACAAACTGCAGGACATGATCCACGACGGCGAAGGAGAACACGCCATGGAACAGTATGCACGCACTTTTGCATCCACACTGCGCCAGGACGGCCGCCGCCTAATTCTTGAAGGTGTAACCTCACTCGAAGAAGTGCTGCGCGTCAGCCGGGAAGACTGAACTGCAGTGAATAACGAACAGTGAATAGTGCGCAGTTAAAACACAGTTATATTTACGGCTGGCAGACTATGCTCAAAAACTTAAATCGGATGTGCATATTCGATTTTTCCTCGTCCCTGGCCCCTGGCCCCTCGTCCCTGTCCTAAAAATGGGTGCCTTCGAATACGTTGTTCTCGATGAAAAGGGCCGTGAGCGCAAGGGTGTGGCCGAGGGTGACACGGCCAGGCAGGTAAGGCAGAACCTGCGGGAAAAGGGCCTGATACCACTGCAGATCAATGCAGCAAGCCAGAAGGACAGCGCCGGATCCAGAAAAGGGCTGTCATCTTCATCACGTATGTTTCAACGGGGTATCAGCACAACGGAACTGGCCCTGATCACCCGCCAGATGGCCACCCTGGTTCAGGCTGCCTTGCCACTGGACGAAGTACTGACAGCCATTGCCAACCAGTCCGAAAAACAGCGCATTCGAAGTATGATGTTCGCAGTACGCGCCAAGATCATGGAAGGCCACACCCTGGCAGCAGGCCTGGGCGAATACCCCAAGGTATTTTCTGACCTGTATTGCGCAACGGTCGATGCCGGCGAAAAATCCGGGCATCTCGATACCGTGCTCGAACGACTGGCCGACTACACCGAGAACCAGCAGGAACTGCAAGGCAAGGTCAGACAGGCGCTGATATATCCCGCTTTTCTGACTGTGTTTGCCATTGCTATCGTGATTTTCCTGATGACCAATATCGTGCCCCAGGTCGTGTCCGTGTTCGAGGACATCGGCCAGGACCTGCCAGGCCTGACGATGGCGCTCATCGCCATCAGTGATTTTGTCATTGCCTATGGCATGTATTTACTGATCATGGTCATTGCGATCATTGTTGGCATCAGGACGCTGCTCAAGCAGACCCACTATCGTGAACGCTATCACCGCCTGTTACTCAGGTTGCCGCTGATTCAACGGCTGGTGCGCGGCCTCAATACCGCATTATTTACCCGTACCTTCAGCATTCTTACCGGCAGCGGTGTAACAGTAATTGAATCAATGCGGATCTCTGCCCAGGTGGTCGGCAATCTGCCGATGCGCAATGCGATTCTGCAGGCGACAGATCGTGTACGCGAAGGCTCGGGTATCAAGAAGTCACTGGAACACAGCAAGCTGTTCCCACCCATGACACTGCAACTCATCGCCAGTGGCGAAAACAGTGGCAACCTGGAAGAAATGCTTGATCGTGCTGCAACTCAACTGGAGCGAGAGCAGGTAACACTGATAGCCTATATTGTAGGTATTTTCGAACCGGCGATTATTCTGACGATGGGCGTGCTGGTATTGATGATCGTACTAGGCATTCTGCTGCCTATTTTTGACCTTAATCAACTTGTAAAGTAAATGCAGTGACCAGGTCAGAAATACCGCTGCCAGTCCGGCCATGGCGCCGTACAGGTGCGCCTCAACCAGGACGCGGCCTCCTGTCATCTGTTCTGAACCGGGCAAGGCGCCGTTCATGTATTCCCAGAACAGTTTGCCCGCAAGCAGCAGGACCAGAACATATCCGCTGAAAGGATAGTAACGTATTTCACGTATAGCCCCGTAAATGAACAACCCGTGCAATACTCCGGATAAACCTACGTACCAGACCAGCTCGGGATGAAACCAGTAGAGCCCCAGGCCGATAACAGCTGCACTGAACAACAGTACAAACAACCAGTCTAGAATGCTGCCATACAAACTGAAAAATACCGCAACAATGACCAGGCCTGCCATATTGAGTGCCCAGTGCGTCCAGTTCAGATGCACCAGATGACCGCTCAGTAGCAGCCAGTAGTCTCCCTGGTCAATCAAAGTTCTGTCGAACTGGAAAGTACTTACCAGGCCTGCTGATTGCAGACTGAAGCATATGACGAACAGGAACAGCCACAGCACGTGGTTCCATTGCGCTGATATCCGGTTTTTAATAGGCACTTGTATGCGCATTTGTTATTATTCCGTACAACGTTTTAATTTGTACCTGCGTTTCTGCCACTCTACCCCGTTACCTGCAGTTTCGCAAAACACTGGAGCTGTATCGTTGAATAAAATCAGTCTGCATCAAAAGGGTTTCACCCTGATCGAAATCATGGTTGTTGTCGTCATTCTGGGCATTCTTGCCAGCGTTATTGCACCCAGAATCATGGACAATCCTGACAAGGCGCGTGTATCCAAAGCCAAGCATGACATCAATGCACTGGAAAGTGCGCTTGATGTTTACCGTCTGGATAATTTTGTCTACCCGACAACCGACCAGGGCCTGGAATCACTGGTATCACAGCCAGGCACACCACCAGAACCACCGAACTGGAAACAAGGCGGCTATATTAAACGCCTGAAAAAAGACCCATGGGGAAGTGACTACCTGTATCTCAATCCCGGCCAGCAGGGCGAAATAGACATCTACTCTCTAGGTGCAGATAGCGCCCCGGGCGGGGATGGCATCAATGCTGATATCGGAAACTGGGATACCGAATAAGCCCCGTTCGGCCTTCTCACCCGGTCGGATGCCCATGTACAAAATACAGGACAAAGGATTCAGCCTGCTGGAACTGCTGGTTGTTATTGTCATCATCGCCATTCTGTTTACATTCACCACGCTGGCCATTCGCGGAACCTCGCCCGAAGAATTGATTCAAACTGAAGCACAAAGACTGGACCGCTTGCTGCAGCTTGCACTTGAAGAAGCCATACTCAAAGGCAATGAATATGGCGTGGAATTCTCACCTGATAGCTACCGGTTTCTGCTTTATATTGAAAACACATGGCAGCCGCTGGATGCAGACAAACTGTTGCGGACAAGGCAGCTTCCCGAAAATATGGAATTCGAGCTGGAAATTGAACAAATAGATGTGCTCATTGAGGAGGATTCAAACACTGATGAGGAAGATGAAGACAAGCCCCGGCCACAGGTATTTCTTCTTTCCAGCGGTGAAATCACTCCCGAGTTCAGTGTGCGGCTGGTAATGCCGGGCATCGATACCAGTTACATTGTTTCAGGCACAATAAATGGCGAGCACAAAGCAGAAATCAGCGAACTGTAACGCAGCAGCCAGGCACAAAGGCTTTACCCTGCTTGAAGTACTGGTTGCCCTCACTATTATTTCATTATCCCTGGGCGCACTCATCAGCACCTCCGGTAGCCATGCAAGCAGCGCCGGCTATCTGAAGCAAAAAACCATTGCACACTGGGTCGCAATGAATGAAGTTACCCAACTGCAAGTTGAAAAGGCATGGCCGGGAAAAGGCGATACCAAGGGCTCAACGCAAATGGCCGGTACAGAATGGTACTGGACACGCAGCGTGAAAGAAACAGAGGATGAAAATTCACGACAGATCGAGTTCAAGATATATCTCGATGAGGAACGTGAATCCAGCCTGACTCAACTGATTGTATATCTATTCAAGCCTGCTGAAACAACAACACCACAACCATGAAATATTTATCAAAACAAAATATTCATGGCTTTACCCTACTCGAGTTACTGGTAGCAGTTGCAGTTTTTGCGATACTTTCTGCAATGGCCTATGGTGGCTTGCGCAATGTTATCGACAACAGTATGCAAACCGAAATATCCATGCAGCGCTTGCAGCAGGTGCAGCTGGCAATGGTGTCAATATCCCGTGACTTCACCCAGCTTTCACAACGCAATATTCGTGATGAGTACGGCAACACCAACAATTATATCCTGACTGGTGAAGGCACTGATGTCTTCATCGAATTCAGTCGCGGCGGCAGACGAAATCCGGCTGAACTACTGCGCAGTCATTTACAACGTGTCGCCTATAAAATAGAAGACAACACACTTTCTCGCCTGCACTGGCCGCACCTCGACCGCACCCAGGAAATGGAGCCCTACGAAAGCATCCTGTTAGAAGACGTAGAGAACGCGAACATCAGGTTCCTCGACAGCAACAATGAGTGGCATAACGAATGGCCACCGCTCGATGCCACAGGCCAGGCAGATGGCAGTACCGTGGTGTTAACCGCTATAGAATTCAGCCTGGAATTACAGGACTGGGGTGAACTTGTCCGCCTGTTTCCGGCGAGCAGCTGATGACCGGCATTATTCAACAACGCGGCGTAGCCATTATTACTGCTTTGTTGATTGTTGCGATAGCGACAACAGTGAGTGTCGCAATAAGTACAAGGCTGCAACTTGATGTGCGCCGAACGGGCAATATTATTTCAGGCGACCAGGCCTATCTCTACACACTCGCTGCAGAAAGCTGGAGTCAGCGTATCCTGAAAGATGACCGGGAAGAAAATGAGATAGACCATCTCGAGGAGGACTGGGCTATAGAACTACCCCCACTGCCTGTTGAAGGCGGTTATATACAAGGCAAACTCACTGACCTGCAATCCTGCTTCAACCTTAACTCAGTACTTGATGCCAAAGCTGACAATCCCTCTCGCACCAGGCTGGAACGCCTGCTGAATAATTTCGGCATAGACAAAGGCCATGCACAGGCCATCATTGACTGGCTCGACAATGACCTTCAAACCACGATTCCGGATGGTGCGGAGGATGGTTATTATATGAACCTGGAACGTCCATACCGAACTGCAAATACCCCGATGTTGAGCGTTAGCGAACTCAGGCTGATAAGAGGCTTCGATGACCCGCAGGTATATGACACCTTGTTGCCGCACATCTGTGCTTTTGGCGTTAGCACGCCGATCAACGTTAACACAGCCTCAGTAGAAGTGCTAAGATCACTTGCTGATGAACTTGGCGAAGCTGATGCTGAAAAAATTATAGAACAACGTAACGAATCAGCGTTCAATAATATTAACGAGTTCACCAGCTTCAATGATCTGAAACAGATTATAGCCAGCACTGAAGGCTTGTCCGTAGACACCGAATATTTCATGCTAACGACAGAATCAACAATCGGACAGGTAAGCGTTATTACCTATAGCATTATTCACCGTACTGGTGACGGCAATACAACAGTTATTGCACGCTCGCAGGGGGTCTACTGATGGCAAGCACTCTGTTATTGCATTATGACCCGGCAAAGCCTGACCAGGGCACATGGTCGCATGTCAATAACCAGGGGGAGCTGACCAGCCGGATTACTTCCGGATCTCTGCAAGACGCTGCAGTTGTTGCAGAGCAGCATAAAGTCATTGTGTTGATTGACAGCACCAATGTGCACTTGAACCATGTACAACTTCCAACCAGCAATCGCCAGAAAATGTTGCGTGCAATCCCATATGCGCTGGAAGAACAACTGGCAGAAGATATCGAGGATTTTCACTTTGTCATAGGCAAATCAGACCCGCACTATGGCACACCGGTTGCCGGCATTCGAGAAGATACGATCGAGAACCTGCTGGCCACGTTCCACCAGGCAGGCATCAGAGTTGACGCAGTAATTCCAGATGCAATTTGTTCACCTGCTGCACCTGATCAATGGTCTGTCCTGTTCCATGCTGGCAAGGCACTGGTACAGTTTGAGCCACTTATCGGCAGCGTTATTGATACAGCTAATCTTGCATTATTACTGCAGGCGAGTCTAAACAAAGCCGAAAGCAAACCCGGGAAAATTGTCTACTTTTATCTTGATGGTAATGAACCTGACCCGGCCCTGGAAGAAATCGACGCTGATGTTGAGATTATAAAGGTTGCATACAATACTCATCCGTTAGTCGTTTTCTGCGGGGAATATGCCAAGGCAAAATCATTAAACCTGTTGCAGGGAAAATATAAACCCAAACGCAAGAGCACCGGGAACTGGTATCGCTGGCGGCTGGCAGCCTCACTGGCAGCTGTATGGCTAGTATTGTACGTTGGTATAAGCCTGTTTGAACTAAACAGTCTCAAAACAAGGAATACTGAACTTGGTATTCAAATTGAGAGTATTTATAAACAATCCTTTCCTGGAAGCAGGCGCATAGTCAATCCGCGCGTACAGATGGAGCAGAAACTTAATGAGCTAAAAGGTGGTGGCGGACTGCAGGGAAGTCAATTCCTCACGCTTTTAACTGATTCTGTATCAGTATTTTCCGCCCAAAAAGATATCAAAGTCCATTCAGTCGACTTTCGTAACAACCGTATGGACATAGGACTGACTGGCACCAACCTGCAGTCAATAGAAACCCTCAACAAACAACTGAACAAAAACACCAAGCTTAAAACTGAAATTACATCAGCAACCTCTGAAAAGAACATAGTTAAAGGCAGCATTAGACTGCAGAGGTCGGGCTCATGAAACAAATGGATGACATCCAGCACTGGTATCAGGGTCTGCAGCAACGGGAACGGCAACTGGTTCTGGCAGCATCCGCTGTTATCATCATTACCTTGCTGTATTTGATCATATGGGAACCGATACATAAGGGTATTGAAGAACAGACACAGAAGTACCAATCGCAGATTGATATCCTTGACTGGATGCAGACCGCAGCCACTGAGGTCAGGACACTAAAGGCGTCGGGTGCGACCAAAAGAAGAACAAACAGCACACAGCCAGTGACTTTACTGGTAGAACAAAGCACCACCACAGCAGGTCTCAAGCCCTATTTAACAAAACTGGAATCGACTTCTGATAAAGGCGCACGCGTCACAATTGATGCCGCTTCTTTTGATCAGATATTGATATGGCTGAACACATTACAGACCCAGTATGGTATTACCGTATCATCAGCCAACCTTGACCGTGATGACAAGCCTGGCGCTGTCAATGCGCGCATGACACTTAGCAGAGACTAATGCGTAAACGCCATTATATATTCACTGGCATTATTGCCTACTTCGCTTTCCTGATAACAACAATACCCGCCGCACCGGTTATAGGCCTGTTTGAAGATCGCGTACCTGTCACCATCAGCAACGTATCCGGAACACTGTGGAACGGCAAGGCCGGCGTTATCACCACCAATCGCAATTTGACACTAAAGAATTTTGAATGGTCATTCCTTCCATGGCGCCTGCTCCTTGTTAAACTTGCTATCGATGTTAATGCAGAATATAACAAACGTCCAATAACCACGCGGCTCTCAACCGGGATAAGCGGGCAACTTGCTATTGATGATCTAAACACCAAACTTGATGCTTCGGAAATTTCATCTCTCATATCGTTACCCATTGGAGAATTATCCGGCGAATTCAATTTGTACATCAATAGTGCAATTATTGAACAGGGATCAGTACCTCGAATCGACGGTACACTTAACTGGAACCAGGCAGCCGTGACGATTGCTGAAACTGCAGAGCTTGGTAATGTATCAGTTCTGGTAAATGAGAGTGATGACTCGCCATTGGTAGCACGCATCACTAACAAGGGCGGAGACCTTTTATTGAATGGCAATTTTATTACTACAACGCAGGGTGAGTATTCACTTCAGCTGACTATGAAGCCAAATGCCACTGCCAGCACCAATCTGGTCAGCAGTCTTGCAATGTTTGCCAAAAAACAGCGCAATGGCGAATTCTTACTAAACAACAAGGGCAACCTGAAGCAACTGGGGCTTATGTAATGGATAAAAAAGTCGAAATCGAGATTACACCTGAGAATAAATGTTCATTTTGCACAGCATCGATATGCTGCACTTATGTCACACACCATATTGATGCCCCGCGTTCAAAAGAAGATTTTCAGCATTTACTCTGGCAGGTCTCACATGATCACGTGAAGGTATACAAGGATGAAGATGGCTGGACATTATTGATTGAGGGCAAGTGCCAGCACCTGATGATTAACGGTGATTGCGGCATCTATGACACACGCCCGCCAATATGTCGCGAACACTCCAACGACTACTGCGAGTATGATGCGCCTTCAGAAGATGGCTTTGATATGTACTTCCAGAACTACGAAGACCTGCTGGGCTATTGCAAGAAACGTTTCAAACGCTGGAATTAATTAAACCTCAACGCAAAGGCGCGAAGGCGCAGAGGACGCAAAGAAAAATATATTTGTTTAATTAATCGCAGGAGCGGCTTTAGCCGCGAACATTGAGAATTCGCGGCTGAAGCCGCTCCTACCCGTTTCTAACTTTGCTTTCTCTGCGCCTTCGCGCCTTTGCGTTGAAAAATTCCTACCCAACAATCAGAGCGTTATTTCTTCGAAGCTCTTCAACACATGGTATCTGTCATGTGATTTTTCATCGCCCTTGCTGTCCGGCCGGTGTATTGCCAGCAGGTGCTTGATACCATAACGCTCGGCGCATTCAAGCACCTCGTGGTTGTCATCTATCAGCAAGGTCCTGTCCGGTAAATAGTGCTCGATACCTTGAAGTTTTTCCCAGAAGCCATCCTGCTCCTTGGCAAGGCCGAGCTCATGTGAGGTTACAATACGATCGAAATATTCAACCAGTTCGGTTTTCTCCATCTTGATCGTCAGACTTGCGGGGTGCGCATTGGTGACCAGGACAACATGCTTGCCTTGTTTACGCGCTGACTGCAGGAAATCATGCACAAAAGGATGCACAGCAATTTTGTGCGCAACTTCCCGCTTCAGTTGCTCGATATCAAGACCCAGCTCCCTGGTCCAGAATTCTACGCAATACCAGTCAAGACTGCCGCGTACCTGGTTGTAACGCTGCATTAGGAAATCGTGCGCCTGGGCCAACGGCATTTGATGCTGTTTTGAGTAGCACACAGGCACGTATTCAAGCCAGAAATGATTATCAAAATGCAGATCAAGCAAGGTACCATCCAGGTCCAGCAGTACGGTATCTATATGTTTGAGGTCGGGTAACGGCATATATAGTAAAATAAGTCTATTGTGTGTAATTCAGAATCTTATCAAATCAGGTATGAACCATGACAGAATCTCTCGACCTAAAATCGCTATGCCACAGCTGTGTTGACATTGCACGTGTGGCTGGCAAGAAAATTCTCGATATATATAATAGTGAATTTGACATCGAGCACAAGGATGACAATTCACCGCTGACTGACGCGGACATGGCATCTCACCACACCATTGTTGAAGCTTTATCTGCACTCACGCCGGATATCCCGATTTTGTCAGAAGAATCAGCCAAATTGCCTTTTGAAGAACGCAGTCAGTGGACAGTATACTGGCTTGTAGACCCGCTTGATGGAACGCGCGAGTTCATTAAACGCAATGGTGAGTTTACCGTCAATATCGCCCTGATTGATAATCACAAAAGTATTCTTGGCGTAATACATGTGCCTGTTCTTGATATCGATTATTTCGCCTACGAAGGCGGAGGTGCATTTAAATCCGAGCAGGGGGCTGCAGCACAACCCATAGCGGTGAAGAATCCTGAAGTCAATAAACTTGTAGTGGCCGGAAGTCGCTCGCACGGCTCAGAAGAAATGCAGAAATACATGGAAAACATCTCAGCCAGCTTTGGTGAAGTAGATACCTTAAGCATGGGCAGTTCACTAAAATTCTGCCTGGTTGCTGAAGGCAAGGCAGACCTCTATCCGCGTCTCGGCCTGACCTCGGAGTGGGATACCGCTGCAGCACAGTGTATTGTTGAACAAGCGGGGGGCTACGTCACGAAAACCGATATGAGCGCATTAAAATACAATACCAAAGACAGTCTGCTGAATCCGTTTTTCTTTGTATTCGGCGATGATAATAAAGACTGGTCGAGTTTTCTGAATTAACTCGTTACTGACCTATACAACGGAAATACGCCGCTCGCCGGTTCTGCGATCAGAGAAAATCTTTTCACCGGTATCATCCAACGCAGGCCACTCATTTATCTTGCGGAAGCGACGGTCGATACCGGAGCGCTTTTCAGGACCATCATCTGTAGCCGGTCCATATACTGCCTGGTGCAGTTGATACCTTTGATTTAATGATTTCCTGAAGCTTCTACGCATTAAAAAAACGAATATACCGGTAACGATCAGCAAAATAGATGATATCAGCACTATCGTGGAATCAATCAGAACAGCGCACACTATGCCGGTGAAGATATAAAAAAAAGGAAGCAGCTCGTACACCTTGCGCGGCAGCATTATTGGTTTCCCCACGTTATTATTCTTGTTGTTCTTACATGGCTCCCTATGTATAGCATGATATCTGCCACAATGGCAAACACCCTTAAATGCCCATTACTCACATTACAGCAAATTCAGCCCGGAGTATGTCAAATTGCCATACAGGATTCGTAAGCCGCTGATCTGTATAATGGCCAAAAAATTAGTGTGAGGGATTTAGATGAGCATTCTAGTCATTGGCGGTGCAGGTTATATTGGTTCACACATGGTCAAGCAGTTGTCCACTGCCGGCACTGAAGTCATCACTCTCGATAACCTCAGTTGCGGTTATCGTGACGCTGTGAAATACGGGGAATTCGTCGAGGGCGACCTTGGTGATCCTGCTGTTCTTGATCATGTATTCAGCAACTATTCGATTGACGCCGTCATGCACTTCGCTGCATTCATAGAAGTCGGTGAGTCTGTTCGTGATCCAGCCAGGTATTATCAAAACAATGTCATAAATACCATGGTACTGCTCAATGCAATGATTCAACACGACATTGGCAGCTTCATCTTTTCGTCAACTGCCGCAATCTTCGGTGAACCGGAATATACCCCGATTGATGAAAAACACAGCAAGAATCCGATTAACCCGTACGGCCGCACCAAGCTGATGGTTGAGCAGATTCTGCAGGATTACGATACCGCATATGGCCTGAAATCAACCTGCCTGCGCTACTTCAATGCCGCAGGCGCTGACCCGGATGGCGAACTGGGTGAACGCCATGACCCCGAATCCCACCTGGTACCTTTAATTCTGCAGGCTGCCTCAGGCCGCCGTGAAGACATCAAAATATTCGGCGCTGATTACCCGACAGAGGATGGCACCTGTGTACGCGATTACATTCACATTAACGATTTATGTAAAGCACATTCACTGGCACTAGAACACATGCAGGAAACAGGGCGTAGCGCACGATACAACCTGGGTAACGGCAAAGGCTTCTCGGTGCAACAGGTTATCGACACCACGCGTAAAGTCACTGGCAAGGACTTCAAGGTCACCCATGATGAACGCAGGCCCGGCGATCCCGCCGTGCTGGTGGCAGATTCGAAACTGGCGCAACAGCAACTCGGCTGGCAACCTGAGCATACTGATCTTGAGTCCATCATCAAAACCGCCTGGAACTGGGAGACTGAATTTCTGTGTAAACAAGGGTGATTTAGTACTCAATGTTAAGGAAATTACTCGTTTTTGTACTCTTCATGGCCATGTCCTCACCCGCCATGGCCAACCTGAACAAAAATGACCCCTGGGGTATCGCCATGGGATTTCGTATCGCCAGGATCCCTTACCCGGCTGCGGAACAACAGGTCTCCGATGTCATTCCACTGCTGTTCTTTGACAATAAGTATGTGTTCCTGCGCGGACTCACCGGCGGTATAAAACTGTATGACAAGGATGAATGGCAATTCAGTTTTATTGGTCGCTATCGCTATTTCGACATTCCCGCTGAGTATCAGAACGAGATACGCGGCAATGGCCTGGATCTTGGCCTGCAGGGTAAATACCGCTTCAGCCCTGAACTGCAGTCCAACCTTGAACTGCTGTCTGATGACGAAGGCCGACTACACGCCAATATAGATGCCAGGTACGCGTGGGACTCGGGCTCATGGGAACTGCTGCCCTATGCCAGGCTGAGATGGAAAAGCTCGGAGTTCAATGAACGCTACTTCGGGCTGGATGGATTCGAGGACCCTAACAATCCCGGTAATACCTTCAACAATCCGATTGGTAGTGGCTGGGATCTAAGACTGGGAACTGAAGCACGCTATCACGTCATCAGCAACCTGTACCTGGTTGGTCGTGCCCAGGTCACGACACTGCTGGACAGCAGTACACGCAATTCCGCTTCAATCGACAGGGAAACCTTTGGCGAAGTGTATCTGGGCGTCGCCTTCTTTGACGACAAGACCAAAGTCAGAAAACCATCACTGGATGCCAAACCCTACTGGCGCTTCGCCTACGGCTGGGCTACACCGTCGAGTATGGGTGACATCCTGCTGCGTTGGGAAGTGGAGGATGATCCGCAAAACAACCAGATGGTATCAGCATTCTACGGCCATCCTGTTGCTGACAGCCTGTTCGGCGTTGAGTCACTCGATGTTTATATCACGCCCGGTTTTGTCTATCATCGCGCAGCTGATCCCTATACCGATGCGAACAGCGGCATTACCTATGACAGCCAGCCAACAACGGAATATGTACTGGCTTTCAAGCTCTACTGGAACCTGAAATGGCCGCTTCGCTGGCGCCTCGGTGGTGCAGAAGGCGTATCTTATGCCAAGGACATTACCAACCTGGAACAAAGATCAATGGACGAAAAAGGCTACCGTGCCAGTAACCTGATGAACTACCTGGATGTCAGCATTGATCTGAACGTCGGTGATTTGTTCAGCGCCAATTCAATGCGCGATCTGTGGTTTGGTTACAGCCTTCACCACCGCTCATCGATCTTTGAATCCTCGTCAGCTTTCGGGCGCATCAGTGGCGGCAGTAATTACAATACGCTGTATATGCAATATCATTGGTAAACAAAGATGCTAGGTACTCGGTTCTAGATACTAGGACACCTTTAGAGAGAAAACCATCGGGGGCAGCCAGTAACCTGCTAATGCGATTATTACCCTAGGCTACTTTTTAACTCGGACATGGTAGTTGGCTGACGATCGGCAATTGTGGAATGGCATCGCGTTATCACAATCTACCTGTAAACCAAATTACATGAATGAAGTACCTAGTACCTAGCCCCTAGTACCTTTCATCAGACAGCTGAGATGCAATAAGACTTATTCTGTCAATACAGAAAAAATAATGAACGAAGAGAAATGGTGGCCGGGGGCAGAATTGAACTGCCGACACGCGGATTTTCAGTCCGCTGCTCTACCAACTGAGCTACCCGGCCATTATCGAAATGGCAGTCATTCCTGGCACTCGGACTTCCTGTCCTCGCTTAACCTCAGCAGTTACCGGCCCAACATCCTGTTGTGCGTTCGCGGCTCCTGTCCCGCCGCTCACCCAACTGAGCTACCCGGCCATAAAAACAGGTACTAGGTTCGAGTGGCGAGGAACTAGGAAAAAAACAACAACTTAAACCTGACCCCTAACCGGGAACCTTGAGGGTGATATCAACACAAGGCCCCATTCGAAAGACGCGTATTTAATCGGCTCGGTGCGTTGGAGTCAAGTTTTGGTGTGCTGGCTGATGATGCGTGCTACCGGGGTGGCCAGGGCACGTTTTGTCGCGTCTTCGGATGGACACCAGATGATCTCGTCCAGTTCTTTCACACCCGCCTCATGCTGCTGCACGTGAACCCTGCAGGGGGTGATATCGAGGTGATAATGACTGAATGTATGCCTGAATGGGCTGCAGTCCTCGTTAGCCAGCACTTTCAGGCCCCAGCGCTGCAGACAGAGCTGTTCAATTTTTTCATCTACTTCAGCTTCAGGCAGGCTCCATAATCCGCCCCAGATACCTGTTGGCGGGCGTTTTTCCAGTAAGATTCTGCCGGATTCCTTATCAGTCAGGATCAATAAACGTGCGGATTTGACCGGTAGTTGCCGTCGCGGGCGTGGGAACGGGTATCGTTTAACTTGATCGGTAACAGTGGCCTCGCAATCTGATTGTAACGGACAATGTTTACATTGCGCTGATGAGCGCATACACAGGGTTGCCCCCAGATCCATCATCGCCTGGGTGTAGTCCGCAATACGTTTCCCCGGTGTGTGTTGCTCAGCAAATTGCCATAGCTTTTTTTGCACTGCAGTTTTTCCAGGCCAGCCGTCAACAGCATGGTATCGACACAACACACGCTTCACATTGCCATCAAGAATTGCATGGCGTTGACCCATTGCCTGCGCAAGTATTGCACCTGCTGTTGACTGGCCAATGCCGGGTAACGCCATGACCTGTTCGAATCTCTCAGGAAATGTACCTTTATGTTCAGCAGCAATGATGCACGCTGTTTTATGCAGATTTCGAGCCCGCGAGTAGTAACCCAGACCGGACCAATACCCAAGCACATCATCAAGCGATGCACTCGAAAGCGAATTCAGGTCAGGAAACGCCTGCATGAAACGCTGGTAGTATGGAATAACAGTACCCACCTGTGTTTGCTGCAACATAATCTCTGCGATCCATACGCGATAGGGCGTACGCTGTTGCTGCCAGGGTAGATCGTGTCGGCCATGATGGTCATACCAGTCAAGTACGCGTGATGAGAAAGAGGCTTTCCCCACCTAGAACAGACCTTTCAATTTACCCTTTAATTTATCTTCCAGCTTTTGTTTGTACTGATCTTGTTCTTCTTTTGCTTTTTGCCTCAGCTTTTCCTTTTCTTCCTCGATCTCTTTCTCGATCTTTTCCATGGCTTCAGCTTCGAGCATGTTGCCTAGCGCCTTCTTGAGCTGGTTTTTGTCAACATCGTATGACAGTTGCTCGAAAGGTCCATGAATACGAATCGACAACGGCTGATCGAGTAATTTTTCTGCCGTGGTATCACGACGTGTTGGCTCAACATCGACCAGGGTCTTGTAGTCCATGTCATTGCGTACAATGTTGATCACGCCTTGCCCTTTCACCTTGATACGACTTGAGTCGAGGATTAAATCCTTATTGGTAATATCACCATTCGCAACGATTGCACTGGCATGGACACGGTGGAATGCTGTTTTCGTCTTTGGATCAAAACCACCACGCCAGTCACCGGGAACAGCAAGACTCTTGGTTGCCAGGTAATCAGCAACAACATTACGCACATAGTACTCAAAATCAACGCCCTGCAAGATCGTTTTACCCATATCGAAGCGTAAATTGCCTTGCGCCGTCTGCTTAAGTTGCGAGACACGTGTACCTTTTGTTTTTATATCGGCAACCATATTCGCCGCTCCATCCATGGTGACATCCTGCTGACCGAATATAACAACGAGCATTGGATCTATAACCGGACCGGGTCGTATATCAGATGCTTTCACCGCGATTGCATAATCCGGCGTCTCACCTTTTACGTTCAGCATGACACTGGCTACGGCGCTGCCATCGAGGGTGTTAAGTTGCAGCGGGTCAATACGCACTACCCCTGCCTTGGCCTGTGTTTTCATCAGGATATCTGTTATTGGAATCTCACTGAGCGTTACTGAAGCCATGGTCAATTCACCTTGCAGGTCAAGCTTGCGCAACAGTTCAACCGGTAATTCAATTGCATCATCTTGCGTTGCAGCGACGGGAACGTCACCAACAGCGTTGTCCGCAGGCACAGGTGTCTCGTGCTGGCTTGTTTCAGGTGGAGGTGGCGGCATGTAGGCATCGGCATTGATCGGGCTCATGTGTAATTTATAACGCACCGTGGGCTGTGCCATATCCGGCACATGCAACCAGCCTGTTAACTCAGAGTCATCCAGATTCAGTTTGATATCATCCAGCTCAACATGACTTGCATCCGCTTTCACCCTGGATGCATATGCCACCCGTGTCAGACTGCTATCCTGTGCCATTGGTGGCAGTTCAATTTCCATTCGGTTCATCAGCTCACGCAGGTTAATGTTGTCAGTGTGAACAGTACCACTGATGACGGGTTCTGACAGCAGGCTGTTCACATCCAGCATGGCATGCAGCGTGGCACCCATTGTGGAAAACTTAGTATTGGTTAATGTCGCAATTTGCTGGTCGATGTCGACATTAATATCACTTTGCAGCACAAGATCCAGTTGCTCTTTTAACAATTCCGGCGCACTTGCCGATACCTTGAGCTGCAATTCACCCAGCAGGATATTTGTAAATGCCTCATTAAACGTCAGCCTGGTAGTCATATTAATCAATGCCTGCAATTCTGGCTCATTATGTTGAACGCTTGTGCTTAACTGGATATCAACAGGCTCATTAAAACGAACAGCACCAGTTGTCAGATCAAAATCTGATAAGCGTGAGTACACGTTATTCTGCGCATCATTCCAGATAACTGTTGCATCCACCAGTTCGACACCATTAATTGCCAATGCCGCAATTACGGGAGGCTGTTTGTCTGCTTCGGCTACTTGTGCGGGCTGCTGTTCTGCGGGCGCTTCAACAGGCTCCTCCCGCTGCGCCAGATCTGACCAGTTATTATTACCGTCTTTATCAACTTCCAATGAAGCAAATAATCCGTGCAAACGAATCTTGTCGACCTGAAGCTCCTTGCGCAACAAAGGTAATACCATAACTTTGACATCCAGTTGCGACATGCGTGCAAAAGGCTCGTCACTGAAACCTTCCACATTTGCCAGTTCCACACCTTCTACTTTAACGCCAATCCATGGAAACACTGACAGGCTAATATCACCGGCAATTTTAAAATCACGGCCGGTCTGCTTCTCTACCTGTTCAGTAATCGTGTCTTTATAATTATTGGGATCAAAGGTGAAGATAAATGCTGCCAGCGCCAGGAGCAGTACTGCAACAAAAATACTCAAAAGTTTGAAAACAAGCTTCAGCTTTCTCATGTGATATTCATTTCCTTAAGTTTAAGCTTTAATTAATGGTTCTACTTCGCTGCACCAGTCGCCTGATTTACCACCAGACTTGCTGAGTAATCCAACATCTGAAATGACCATGCCGCGATCAATCGCTTTGCACATGTCGTATACTGTCAGTAAGCATACCTGTACGGCAGTTAACGCTTCTATCTCTACACCTGTAACACCTCTGGTTTCAACGGATGCCCGGCATACAACAGATTTCAATGATGCATCTGTTGTTAACTCGATCTCAACGTGAGTAAGCGCAATGGGGTGGCACAGGGGCACCAGTTCAGGTGTCTTCTTCGCAGCCATGATGCCGGCGATACGTGCAACCCCAATTACATCGCCTTTTTTATGGTTACCATCGATGATGAGCTGCAAAGTCTCAGCTTGCATCTGTATGCGGCCTTGTGCAACTGCCTGGCGCAACGTTACCTGCTTGTCGCCCACATCAACCATGTGGGCATCACCGGCGTCATTAAAGTGATTCAATTTCGTCATAGTCATTTATCAATCTATTTCAGCCCGAGAGCTTAACAAGTGACATTGCCGTCATAAAGCCGTTATAGTTAGATCATGCAAATAAAAGTAAAGTTTTTCGCCAGTCTGAGTGAACAAACGGGGCTTGCAGAAACCACCGTTGACGCCGACAACCCGGCAACCGTGCTGGATGTCTGGAACCTGGCGACCAGCAATCAGGCAATGCCGTCTAACACTCTGTGCGCCATTAACATGGCCTATGCGCGCCTTGACGACAGCATCAGTGACGGTGATGAAGTCGCCTATTTTCCACCGGTCACCGGGGGTAATCTATGACTGCCCTTCTACGCGGCGAGGCATTTGACCCATGGCAGGAACTGGCACAAGTTGAGGCCGGCCTTGCCAAAGGCAAGCATGGCGCCTGCGCCAGCTTTGTCGGCACCATGCGCGACTTCAATGTCGGTGACGACGTCCATTCGATGTTACTGGAGCATTACCCGGAAATGACGCAACAGTTTCTCGACGCGATTTGCAGCGAAGCTGCCAACCGCTGGAACCTGATCGACTGTTGCATCGTTCACCGTTATGGTGAAATCAAACCCGGTGATCCGATTGTTGTAACCGCTGCATGGTCCGAACACCGTGCCGAAGCGTTTGATGCCTGCCGTTTCCTGATCGAAGAACTGAAGGCACGCGCCCCCTTCTGGAAAAAGGAAACAACTGATACAGGCGAACGCTGGGTACATGACTCCCCCGGCGAATAAGAAGCTTACTGTATCAGGACAAACAGTGCAGTACGTCCACGCTGTATATTCAGCAATATCTGCGTATCCTTGTCACCGACTATTTTTTGTAATTCTTCCAGCGTCTGAACGGGCCTGCGATTAACCGACAGGATGATATCACCCTCACGCAGGTGTGCATTCCACGCTGCACTGCCTTGCTCTACTTCGGTTACAGCCAGGTATGTCTTTCCGCCATTCTCTTTCTCTTCAATGGTTGCACCCGCAAGACCTTGATTTATCCTGGTACCCGCTACCGTTGAGTCTTTCGCATCACGTATCACGGCCGTCAGCATTTTCTTCTTACCTTCGCGTATGACGGTTATACTCATTTCGTCACCCACACGTAACAAGCCAACCATGTTGCGCATTGCTGATGCACTTTTCACTGGTGCACTATTGATTGATGTAACGACATCACCTACTTTAAGTCCGGCTTCTTCAGCTGCAGTGTCTTCGATAACCTGCGAGATCACTACACCTTGATGCAAATCAAGCCCGAACGCCTGTGACAGTTCAGGTGTCAGGTTTTGCATGATCACACCAAGCATACCGCGGCGGACTTCACCGAACTCGATGAGCTGATCGACAATCTGGCGCACCATGTTTATAGGAATCGCAAAACCAATCCCCACGTTGCCGCTTCCGCCAGCAGCCAGAATTGCGGTATTGATACCGATTAATTCACCCCTCAGGTTGACCAGCGCCCCGCCTGAATTACCCGGATTAATCGATGCATCAGTCTGAATGAAATTTTCGTATCCCTCTATACCCAGTCCGGTGCGGCCCAGGGCACTGACTATACCCGAGGTGACTGTCTGGCCTAGACCAAAGGGATTACCAATGGCCACGGCAAAATCACCCACGCGTAACTTGTCCGAGTCTCCGAATGGAATCTCTTCCAGTCCCTCGATATCTGCCTGCAGCACAGCAACGTCTGCTTCAGGATCGGTTCCGATTAATTTGGCCTTAAAATGGTGGCCGTTATGCATGGTTATGGCTATTTCCTGTGCACCCTCTACCACATGATGGTTAGTGACAATATATCCCTTTTCAGCATCTATAACGACACCCGAGCCAAGACTCTTGATTTCCTTGCGCTGTGGCATATCACCATAGCCCTCGAAAAAACGCTTAAAAAACGGATCATTCAGCAAAGGGTGCTTCTGAACATCGATATGGCCGGTGGTGGCAATATTCACAACAGCGGGTCTTGTTTGTTCAACCACCGGGGCAAGCGTCGGCATGCTTTGACCGTCAGGGGGCGCAGTCACATGAGAAAACGCAGTGACCGGTAAAATGGGCGCCAAAAGGCTCAATAGAATGAAAAAGTACTTGTAACCAGTCATAACAACTCCTGTAGAGACAGCCTTTTATCTGACAAAACTCTGCGCACAGAGTTCAAGATGGAATAATTGCTATTATCGGCTACTTTCGAACAACATGAAACTGCAGCCGATATTGCAGTTGTCAGAATGACCTGCTAAGTTCCGCCATTCATTGCATATATCCGGAAGATAAACTCATGATACGATTTTCATTTGCCCTGATAGTCCTGTTACTCACACCAGTGATTGCCGGTGCGGCCAAAGGTCTGGATACCCTGGAACAGAAAGCCAGTTACAGTTTTGGTGTTGATTTTGCCAAGCGTCTGAAACAACAGGGAATCGACCTTGATATATCAGCTCTGAACCACGGCATTAAGGATCAGGCCTCAGGAAATAAGCTGGCTTTCGAAGAAGGCGAGATGACCCAGTTCAAGGCTGAATACACCCAGCAACTACGCACTAAACTGATGCAGGAACAGCAACAACTGTCCGCAAAAAACCTCGAAGCCGGTAAGCAGTTTCTTGCCCAGAACGCAAAAAAAGAAGGTGTTGTGACAACCGCCAGCGGATTGCAGTACAAGGTTGTAAAGAGCGGCAATGGTGAAACACCACAAGCAGATGACACGGTAACCACAAACTATCGCGGTACACTGATTGATGGCCGCGAGTTTGACAGTTCCTACAGCCGTGGCCAGCCTGCCAGTTTCCCGGTAAAGGGCGTCATCAAGGGCTGGACTGAAGCCCTGCAGCTAATGAAAGTCGGTGATAAATGGGAACTCTACATACCTTCTGAGCTGGCATATGGTGCTGCGCAGCGTAGCGAATTGATCCAGCCAAACTCAACACTGGTGTTTGAACTGGAATTGCTGAGTATTAAGTAATTTTCAACGCAAAGACGCGGAGACGCAAAGAGCGCAAAGTAGGTTTGTGTTTTAACAAGCCAGATTCACGGCAAGCAACTGGATTAAGCATTACTCTATCCGGGCTACAAAACTAAAACATTATTTTTCTTTGCGGCCTCTGCGCCTTCGCGCCTTTGCGTTAATTCCATCTATTCAATATTCTGGATCTGCTCACGCATTTGCTCTATCAGCACCTTCAATTCAACAGA
This sequence comes from uncultured Thiotrichaceae bacterium, assembly GCA_964600755.1. GTDB lineage: Bacteria > Pseudomonadota > Gammaproteobacteria > SZUA-229 > SZUA-229 > JABDQW01. Next base: position 2,719 of record CAZRKQ010000018.1, on the reverse strand, counting down.
CGCCTGTGTCGTTGAAATATCCGCCGATTTTGAACCCAGCGTATTGGCCTCGCGGTTAAGTTCCTGCATCAGGAAATCAAGCCGGCGGCCGACTGCTTCATCACGACTGAGCACATCATTTAGTTCTGCTAAATGCGCGTCAAGGCGGTCCAGTTCTTCATCGACATCCATCTTCTGTGCCAGAAATACCAGTTCCTGTTCAAGCCGCTCCCTGTCAACACTGGTTTTGAGCTCTTCAAGCCTGTTTGTCAGCTTTTCACGATAACGCTGCTGTACTTCAGGCAGTTGCTGCCTGACGTTATCAACAATTTGCTGCATACGGGAACAGCGTTCCTGGATAAGCTTCTGCATGCGCTCACCTTCACGCAGCCGGTTTTCGATTAAATCGTCCAGCGCCTTGTGCAGTAAATTTTCTGATGCTTCGTAAATGGGTTTATAATCCTGTTCAGGCTCCGCTACCGCGCCGGGCCAGTTGAGAACATCTACAGGATTAATTTCAGAAGGTTGATGTAAGCGTGTATTGATCTGCTGGCAGGCATCGATTAATGACTTTACCAGCGCGTCGTTAATTTCGATTCCAGTCTCGGTAGCCTGTTCCGGTACAAATCGAAGTCCACATTCAATTTTGCCGCGCTGCAATTGATTATTAATACATTCACGTACACGGCCTTCCTGAGCACGAAAATCTTCCGGCAATCTGCAATTGATATCGAGATAACGACTGTTGACCGATCTCAGCTCCCAGGTCAGCGTGCCAAACTTTTCACTCTGCTGCACGCGTGCAAAAGCAGTCATACTTTTTATCATTCAGAGCTCCACTAATGCCGAATCAGAACGTGTGCCATTGTATCACGCACATTAATGCCGCCGTGTTGCTATAATGCGCCGCTCATAATGAAGTGGAGAACAGAATGAGACCGAGCAGTCGCGCACCCGATGAAATGCGTAAAATCAGTATCACCCGTAATTTCACCAAGCACGCTGAAGGCTCGGTACTGGTCGAATTCGGCGACACCAAGGTTATCTGCACCGCTTCCGTGGAAGACCGTGTACCCGGTTTCCTGCGCGGTAAAGGACAAGGCTGGGTCACAGCTGAATACGGGATGTTACCTCGCTCTACCGGCAGCCGCATGGGCCGTGAAGCAGCACGCGGCAAACAGGGCGGACGCACCATGGAGATTCAACGCCTGATTGGCCGCTCATTGCGAGCCGGTATCGACCTTGAAGCCCTGGGTGAAAACACCATCAGCCTTGACTGTGATGTATTGCAGGCAGACGGCGGTACACGCACGGCGAGTATATCGGGCGCCTGGGTCGCACTGCATGACGCCATTCAGTACATGCTAAAAGAAAAGATGATAGAAAAAGATCCCCTGCACCACCAGATAGCTTCAGTTTCTGTAGGAATTTATCAAGGCACACCCATTCTGGATCTCGACTATGCTGAAGACTCAAATGCGGAAACCGATATGAACGTAGTAATGAACGGCAATGATTCGTTTATCGAAGTTCAGGGCACAGCCGAAGGCCACGCATTCAATGCAGATGAACTCAATGCCATGCTGGCACTGGCAAAGAACGGCATTGGCAATATTCTGCTGGTGCAACAGGATGCAATTAAATCATGACCGCTATACATAAAATAGTTCTGGCAAGTGGCAATGCCGGCAAGGTGCGGGAAATCAACAAACTGTTTGCCGACTGCGGCGTAGAAGTCGTGCCTCAATCAGACTTTAGTGTGCCGGACATACCCGAAACCGGAACTACCTTTGTTGAAAATGCCATTATCAAGGCGCGGCATGCGGCAGAATGTACCGGCCTGCCGGCGATTGCCGATGACTCCGGCATCGAAGTCGATGCATTGCATGCACGTCCCGGCGTCTGGTCTGCGCGTTATGCCGGTGAAAATGCCAGCGACACGGACAACAACAATAAAATGCTTGAGGAACTTGCAGGCGTGCCTGAAGCGGAACGCAGCGCGCGCTATCAATGCCTGATCGTTTTTATGCGCGACCATACCGATCCTGTGCCAATTATTACCCAGGGTAGCTGGGAAGGCCGGATTCTGCAGGCACCGCGTGGTGAAGGCGGCTTCGGATATGACCCGATATTTTACGTGCTGACACATGAATGTTCCGGTGGTGAACTGCCGCTGGAAGTGAAGAACACCATCAGTCACCGCGCCATTGCCCTGAATGCCATGCTGGAAGAGTTCAGGAAACATAAATATATTTGATGTTTACCGCAGAGACGCGGAGGCGCAGAGTTTTTCTACTTTATGTAGGAGCGGCTTTAGCCGCAAACATGCATACGCGGCTAAAGCCGCTCCTATAGATACTTACATATTCGCGTTTGCCAATACCAAAATAACAAAACTAATTTAATCTCTGCGCCTCCGCGCCTCTGCGGTTAATTAATATATTTCTATGACTGTTCTGCTTTGTAGCGAGACTCATTTAGAACAACTGGAAATCATGCTCGATCGTTACGGCATGGTGGTGAAAACGGTTGCACAGGATGAACAGATCCCCGGCAGTTTCTGGCAGCCGCCTGAAGCAGGACTTGTAGGCAATGCACTTTACATACGCGATGACACCCCGGTACATTCCGCACTGCATGAAGCCTGCCATTACATTTGCATGGACCAGCAACGCAGAGAAAACCTCGACACCAATGCCGGCGGTGGCTATGAAGAAGAGAACGGCGTCTGTTATTTACA
>CAZRKQ010000017.1:0-3510 GCA_964600755.1 uncultured Thiotrichaceae bacterium | reverse complement strand
TAATGGATATCCTGAAAACCAAAACAATGTTCTCTCGAATGAATATCCTGTCGATTGTACTATCCAGATCTCAATGGTAGTATCGAAAAAACGACAGAATACCAAATAAGTAACCATGGTTTTGTTAAGGCATTTCAGGGTAATTCGCCATGAAGCTGGAATTTTCAAACTTTGAGATTTTTGCACGCGTTTTGCACGGTTACGATCTTGATTTAAAACAGTTAGATCGCGGTACATTCTCGGCAACCCTGCAACAAGTCAAATACGACTCTATTGTTATAAACCACATCGCATCAACACGCCGTTTTGAAGTGCATGGAACCCCGCCTCCAGGCTTAAGAACCTTTGGCATCCCGACGACAAATTGCCTGCCATTTACCTGGCGGAATCAATTCAGCTCTGGCAACACCATTCAAATCTATAAACCAACGACAGAACTTGAAATGGTCACCCACCCGTTTTTTGAAGCAATTGATGTTTCAATACCGGCTGAGACCTTAAATATATTAAGTAACCAATGGGGTTATCCTGAACTGGATAAATTGATTGGCACAAAAGAGATGATTGTTTGCCACCCTGAAATCATGAAACATTTGAGAGATACGCTTCAGACTATTTGTATAACAGTAGACAATAAACCTGATTCACTAAAGCATGATATTGGATTACAGGATTTAATTAAATATGTTGTACCACATTTATTGGTACAGGCTTTAATTACGGCAGAAACAAAAATAGTCAAAACAGTACCGGATAAAAGAAGCCGAGTACTGGAATTAGCCATCGACCACATCAAGAACACACCACACGATAAGGTTTCATTGAATCAATTTTGTTCTGATAACGATATAAATATACGTTCACTACAAAGAGCGTTTATTGACCAATACGGAATATCACCCAAGTCGTACGCAAAAGCATACCACCTGAACAGTGTTTATAAAAAACTGTTACAGAGTAATACAAGAACCAACCGCATAGCCGACATTGCCAGCCGCCATGGCTTCTGGCATATGAGCCAGTTCGCCACAGACTACCGTCGACATTTTGGAGAGTTACCCTCAGAAACGTTGAAGGTCCGATGAAGGTCAAATGTCTTCTGATGCACCAATAGTCAGAACCGAGGCTTTCAATAATTCACATCTTGCTAGAGCCATAATCTTGCCGAATTATATACAAGAGAAAAGAGCCGCCCGATGGCGGCTCTTTCTACTATTACTAAAATCAATTACCAAGCCCGGGATCCATGCCTGGGTCAAACGGCAACTGATCCAGATGCTCGATATACTCAAGCGGATCAAACGGCAGCTCACTCAATTTCTTTTTGGGTTCGGCATGCGCCTTCAACTCCTCAGACGCATTGGCAATGCCTGTCCATGGAATGCCGTGTTTTTCTTTTACATCCGGATATTTCTTTTTCCACAACTCATGGCGCAACTTCATGCGATTAAATGGCCGCTTCAAATGAATCAGATTCACCAGCATTGGCGTAGTTTCACGCGGATCAGCCGGCAGGAAGAAGAATGCTGCCGGAATTCCGCTAGCTTCGCCGACAGGGTCAGATGATATGAAGTGACGCTTGTAGTTGCCTTTGACTACAGCACCCAATTGAGGTCCTGCATAGATAAAGACGTGATCCCGACGGCTATGCGTATCTCCGTTAAACAATAATGATGTCTGATCTATTCCATCGATGACACGATCAGTCGGTATATATTGTGTCGCACCGCCAATGCGTGCGAACGTGGTGAATAGATCAGTTTCATGAATGATATCACCAGCCAGCTGACCTGGTTTAATCACTCCCGGCCACCATGCCTGCGCGGGAACACGCACACCGCCTTCGGTGAAGTCACCTTTACCTCCACGAAATATTGTTTCTTCCATACCCAGGCCGGGCGGCGCATTGTGTGCCATCGGGCCATTATCAGCCATTGCAATAATTAATGTGTTTTCTGCAATACCCAGCTCCTTGAGCTTATCCATGACTTTCCCGACAAAGGGGTCGATATTGCACTGCAGCCCATCCTGCAAAAGACTCCTTGCAATTGAACACTTCTCTGGATTCGGAATAAAACTGGTCAGGTTTGGCCAGTTGGCGACATAAAACGGCTTGCCCGCTTTTGCATTCCGTTCGATAAACTCCAGAGTACGGCGCTGAGCCTCCGGGTCAATCTTCATGTAATTCTCGTGAGAGTTATCACCCCATTGTCGCGTCTCGCCACCTTTGATGCCTTCAGCAACCTGAACCCAGTCTTTGGTTATAAAGGTGTCATCGAGCTTGTAGGGATCAGGTTGCAACATGTCTTCATATAGCCCGATCGATGCGTTTGCACCCTCAGCCAGCCTGGTATTGAGCGACAAAATCTGGTTATAACCGGTAAAGAAGGCTTCATCGAATCCCTGCTTGTGCGGATAGCTTTCCTCGATATCACCGAGATGCCACTTGCCGTGGAACGCTGTCGCATAGCCCGCTTGTGACAGTACTTCAGCAATCGTTACTTCTTCACCTCGCATGCCATGACTCTCGAGTAGCATACCGATGTTGTACATGCCACTACGGATGGCAAGGCGACCTGTTGCAGATGCGGCACGACTCGGCGTACAACCCACCTCGGTATACATACGTGTAAACAGCATGCCTTCTTCGGCCATCTTGTTCAGATTCGGCGTTTCCAGACCACGCACTTTCTGTATAGCAGGGATACCGACATCACCAAACGCCGTGTCATCCCACATGATATGGATGATATTCGGCGGACGGCCATGCTTCGCGCGTAGCTCGGCCAACTTCTTGTCGAGCTCGGTGTCTTCGGCAGCCCACTTATCGCTGTGCTGCGCATTGAGAATATAGAACTCGGCGTCATGTACGATGTCTTTTGCCGCACTGACATCGGCTGGACCACAACTGAATGCCAAACCAATAGCAGATGCTACAGCAATCAAGCTTAAACTTTTCATAATCAGTTTCCTGTTAATATATAAAGGTATCATTCAATGGATTTACTTCATCGGCGAAGCCTGCTTAACCAGAAACGCCTCTACTGCTGCCTTTGTTTCAGGACGAAGATTTACTATGCCATCGTATGGCGTGCCATACGCAGGCTTTTCATCAGGATACTTGGCTTTTCGTTGATTATGACGCGTGATAACACGCACGAACTCAGCACCTCCCCAGGCGCCGACTTCCGTGGCTACCGGCCATTCTTCCCGGGTATCACGATGCAGGTCATAGAACTTGGCAACGATAGGATTTTCACCTTTTTTCGGCACATTCATCTTGTACTGCTCTTTCACCACGGCCTTCAGGTAATCGCCAGAATAAATAAATACTGTATCACGGCGTCCATGGGTTTCACCCTCCAGCATCAGCGCAGACTGGTCCACACCGTCGATCAGTCGATCAGTGGGTATCTTGTCATCAGCATTGGCCAATCGTGCCAGGCTGGTAAACAGGTCAGAGACATGCACGATATCACTGACGATAGAGTCTTTTTCGATCATGCCTGG
>CAZRKQ010000016.1:0-2963 GCA_964600755.1 uncultured Thiotrichaceae bacterium | reverse complement strand
TTCGCATTGGCAACCTGGTGCAGCAGGATACCCGGTGCTATGGTGATGGCGCCAACGGCTGCAGATTTTTCCAGGAAGCTGCGTCTTGAGTGGTTGACTGAATCGCTCATTTCAACTCGCCTCCCATGTCTTCGTTGAGTGAAGCTGAGTTGCCGCCGCGATCGATGAATTTCTGAGGCCGGTCTGCGTGGCATTCAAAGCAATCTATGGTGACTGCAGCATATTCATGACAGCCGTTGCAAAAGTGATCTTTACTGTCAACAGCTGCAATATTGCCTTTATCGTCCGGCTCTACGTGACAGTTAATGCATTCCGCAAAGCTGTACTTTGAGGTACGAATGCCCTCGTGCACGGTTTCATCACGCTGATGCAGGATGAAGTTCATGTGATCTCTGCGCATGACATCTTCCGGCTCGACGCACTTGACGCCTTCGCCTTCGGGTTCATGGATGATTGGCAAGGGGGTCTCTGCTGATCCCGTTACCGGGAACAGCAGTGCTAAACCAGCCAGAATAAATGTGATTCGCAGAAAGCGGTATATCATGATTTCAACCTTGTTAGTATTTGATACGGCGCTTAGGCGACACCCAGTGCCATGTCGATGTAGCCAGTCGGGCATACATCAGCACAAATATGGCAGCCGATGCACTTGTTGTAGTCAGTATCAACATAGCGGCCTAAGGTTTGCTGATCTTTCTTCACGCGGAAGACAGCATCCTGTGGGCAGAAGATAACGCAGTTATCACACTCGAAGCACATGCCGCAGCTCATGCAACGGTTAGCTTCTGCAACCGCCTGTTCTTCTCCAAGGTTAAGCTGGCGTTCTGCAAAGTGACCAAGCACTTCATCAGAAGAAGGTACATCGGTATCGCGGTGATTACGAGCTGTGTATTCAAAGTGGCCGAGGAACAATTCATCACTGCCGATGATTTCCTGCATGGAGCGGTCTTCATAGTTATGAATCGCGTAGTTCTGCGTTTCAGTTCCGCGCTGTTGGTCTTCGTGGTAGTCGTTTGCGCTATAGCTATCAACAGCAAGGCCTGCTTCAGTCAGTTTTTCCTGAAGGTTGAAGTGGTGTACATCGACTTTAGGACGTTTCTTGATGGCAACATCCCTCAGATGATTATCGATTGTTTCAGATACGATGTAGGCCTGACCAATCGCCGTTGTCAGCAGGTGAGGGCGAACAATGTCGCCGCATACGAAGTGATTTTCCTTGCCCGGTACGCGGTAGACATTATCTGAATCGATCAGGTTGCGACCGTTGTTGAAGTCTTCAACACCGGCAAGGTCGCCACTTTGACCAATGGCTGCGACGATCACGTCGGCTTCAACGGTATATTCCTTACCGCCTTCGATGGCAACCGGGGCATTGTTCTCCCATTTGCAATCAACGAACCTCATGCCAGTAGCGCGTCCTTCGGCATTGCGAAGGATTTCAACCGGCATCACCTCGTTCATGATGTTAACGCCTTCGATGGTTGCGTCTTCAACTTCGTGCTGTGCGGCCGTCATCTCTTCTTTCTTGAACAGGGCAGTCAGGGTTACGTTTGAACATGGGATGTTGTTTGATGCGTCGAAATCAGCATGGCTTGCTTCACCGTTAACAACGGCTTCAGGCAGGTCGCTGTAACCTTCAATGGTGCCAATGCGACGTGAAACTGAAACAACGTCGATAGAGGTATCACCACCACCGATACACAGTACGCGTGGTGCGGTGTATTTCATTTCACCCATGTTGAACTGCTCGAGGAATTTGACAGCAGAAACGCAGTTAGGTGTTTCGCTCCAGCCTTCGAGCGGAAGGTCACGGCCTGTCCAGCAGCCAATCGCCCACAGGATTGCGTCGTATTCCTTCTCGAGTTCTTCAACGCTTACGTCTTTGCCTACATGTGTATTCATGCGGGTTTCAATATGACCCATGTCGAGAATACGCTGGCACTCGTTGTTGAGGAAGTCGCGTGGCGTACGATAGCCGGGGATGCCGTAGCGCATCATGCCGCCGAGTTCATCGTGGGAATCGAAAATGGTCGAGGCGATGCCCTTGCGGCGCAGCTGGTAAGCCGCAGCCATACCGGCAGGGCCGCCACCGATGATGGCAACTTTCTTGCCCGTCATTTCGGCGCTGTTGTCGAACTTGAAGCCTTCCTTGAATGCAGTGTCGCCAATGTACTGCTCAACCGAGTTAATGCCGACAAAATCTTCAACATCGTTACGGTTGCAACCGTCCTGGCATGGAGCAGGACAGACACGCCCCATCATCGATGGGAACGGGTTGGCATCAGTCGAGCGACGGAATGCATATTCCTGCATGCTGACACCTTCAGGTGGCCTCTCGATGCCGCGCACGATATCCAGGTAGCCGCGAATATCTTCGCCTGAAGGACAGCTACCCTGACAAGGCGGTGTACGATGTACATAAGTAGGACACTTGTGTGAAGTATCCTCTTTAAAAATCATGTTGGACCAACCATGCCAGTCCTCGTCACCTTCTTTAAACTTTGTGAAGGTTAACTTAGTGTTTTTCATGTCTTCAGTGGAGGTTGCCATGCCAGTTCTCCTGTTGTAATACCGTTAACGGCTTGTATCATTAAAATTCGTTGTTATGCTGCTTCTTCCGTATCAGCTTCTGTTTCGTCACCCTGGCCTTCAAGAATGATGGCGCTGCTCACCAGCTGGTGAACACTGACGATCTGATCCATTGTCATGCCATAGTAGGGCAGGACTTTCGTAAACTGTGATTTACAGATGGCGCATATCGCAGCCATGTGTGTAACGCCTTTATCTTCAATGACGTTCTTCAGTGCTTCCATTCGAGGCAGCGCACCCTTGAGGCGCAATTCCATCAGGTCATCGGTCAACAGGCCGCCACCACCACCGCAACAGAATGTGGCGTCATGAATGGTTTCCGGCGCCATGTCATAAAAGTTATTGCATACAGCCTTGATAACCTTGCGCGGAAT
>CAZRKQ010000015.1:0-5334 GCA_964600755.1 uncultured Thiotrichaceae bacterium | reverse complement strand
AGATACCAGTTTCCTCTAATATTAGAAACAATTGGTATCTGACCCGGGTTATTATGTAATAACATTTACCAAAAGATGAAGAGAAATTAATGGGGACGCTACCCTTTAATTTTTTGCAGGCCATATTCAAGTACTCGGATTGAGGTAACTATCTGCAAAATCTACCTCCTGCAAACCGAAGTATTCGATAAATTAAAGGGGTCGGAGTGATTTAATTTTGACCAATCCCATAATTAATTCACTCCGACCCCTTTATTTCATTACAATTTACATGTGAAATGTAAGGCCTGACCCTATTGGTTTTCCAAATAAAAAAACCGGGCAATTGCCCGGTCTTTATCCTTGCTGTACTACTTGCCTGCGCAGGCGTCCAGCGTCTTTACCTAATCCCTGTTTCCTAATCCCTGGACACTAGATCTTAAATTCTTGAAAACATATATTCACTTCCATCGCGACTCACCCTGATACCGGAACGATCAAATAATATTTCCTCACCGTCCGCAATATCCCTCGGCTCACCGGCAACGGCAATAAAACCCTCGCGTGTTACACCGCAAAAATAAACACCGACTTTACCATTGTGTCTCGGCGTTAACATGATTGTATCATCAGACATAATTTTTCCTCCTAATGTAATTACTGGATGTGTACAGGTAATCAATAACTGCAAAAATTATGCTCTTGACTTACTTTGAACTAATCGAAAAACAGGACTTTTCCAATGCTTGAGAAGACACGGTACTCCCTATTGTCATTTATAACAAGCTTTATTAAATATGCTTAATCCATAAGAAAAAAGGGGTAGGAGTGATTTAATTATAAACAGATCCGATAATTAATCTAATCCAAAATCATGGGGTCAGACTCGTTGATATCAAGCGAATCAAGGAGTCTGAGCACATGTTCCAGTTAGTCAAATTTAAAGCTAGATGTCGTTTGCAAAAAGGCCCGTATTTTCTTTTTTCAATTTCTTCGCGGCCTTCTTTTCCTTGGGTGTCATTAATGCTTTTTTCTTGCTTTCTCTATTCGTTCTTTTCTCTTTGCTCATGATGTTCTCTTTTATCAAGGGAGAGGCTATCTTCTAGTCTGCTATGTTAGACCGTCCAACACAGCATGACACAATAATAGTGGCAAGATACTGAAATAACAGGGGACAGGCCAATAAAACTCGAAATAACGCATTAATCACATAATTAAGTGGTTGGTTAAGATTAAAAGGGGACGTAGCGATTAAATATTAACCAATAATCCAAGTGGTTAAATAATAATCCCTACGTCCCCTTTAATTGTTCGTTTAATTGATTTCCCAATGCCTCGATTTCTGTTTTTTTAAACTTAGTTAAAACCCCTCTTCTTTGGTGCCCTGTTCGTTTTAAAATCACTTTATCGTTAAATGGATAAGTAGGATTAGTGGGCAATATACTTCCAAAATCCGGGCAACCTATGAGGGCCCATTTGCATAGCTCATGTGAGATCGAGGCTCTTTCAGATATTCTTTTGTTACTCGCCCATTCTTTTATGTGATAATTTATAAAGAACGTACTAAAATTTGAAAGTAAGTAATCCATAATACTATCACTAACCTCGAATCTTATACTTTCCTTATGATTTGGAAGTATTGCTCTATCAACAAGGTATAACGTTTCTTGATTACTTGTTCTGCTGTCCATTTTTATGGATATTTCATAGGGTAAGGGATTAACAATAGACATACTGACAATATAATTATTATGATTTTCTGATTCGCCAGATTCCAGAGACATAACGGGCTTGGTTATATGTACAGTTGACAAGTCACTTTTAATTCTTTCACCATTGTTCTCTGCTAAATTTAATACATATACTTTGTAACTTGATGCTGAGATTCCATAAGCCGCATGTGAAATGATAAGGAGAATTAAAAATTGAACCCCTATATTAAATTTGAATCTTGTGCCTAATTGATATTGTCTTATTGCAATAATTACAGCCGCAAAAAATGGTGCAAAGCATAAAATATAAAACCACAATGCCCATTTTGTATAAAATATCCAACTCTTAAATGGTAATTCTGAAAAATAGAATGCTGCTACTGTAATGATATAAATTAAAAGGTATATTAAATATATCTTTATTACTACTAGCTTATGCCTGTTAAATATCTTCATGCTGCATACCAACTAAAGGAGTCAGACCTCTTTAATCATAGGTCACCGATACTCTTCAAACGATTGAACAGATAGGCGATGCCGAGCAAGGCCAGCCCCAGACCGAGGAATGAAACAACGCGCCAGAGGCCATCGAGTCCGCCCATGTCCCACAAGAACGCTTTGAGCACCACCAGGACCAGGATCACCATGCCTGCTTTCTGTGCATCGCGATTACCTTTGACAGCACCGTAAATCAGCAGCACAAGGGCCAGCAGGAGCCAGACCAGTGAATAGGTGTAGAGCTCACCATCCAGTACCGGCAGCTTCGGATCGATGCCACCATGCCATAAATGACGCACTTCAATCGTCATGAACACGAACAGACCAACCAGCGTGACCAGCCCTGCGATGCGTTGGTATTCAGGCAGTCGCCAGTAAGCCAGAGCAGCCAAAACAACTGGAAAACCGTAAGCCAGCAGGATCAGATTGATGATGGGTGTCTCGCCAATTGCTTCCGTGCTCCACAACGGATTATGCATCAGCAGGTTGTACAACACGTAGAGGACAGCCGCCGCACCGATGTGCAACAAGGCGATACCGCGGTACCATGACTGATGGTGTTCCATCTTACGGGCTTTCCAGTCATAAACGATACCGATTGCTGCCCACGAAGAGACATAAATCGAGGCTTCCGTCAGGTTGAAGGTCGCCGCGAAGATGTCACCGTGATAAATAAAGTAACGGGTAAAGACCGCAATTGCCAGCACCAGCAGATGTGCCGAACCGCTGTCCAGCCAGACTTTCAGTTCAGCCCTGTCCCGGATGATCTTACTGGCGATGTAGCTGCCAGCCAGGCCACCGGCATAGGCAAGCAACAGGATCTCGCTGCTGACATCATAGAAAAACAGCCAGGGATTGAAGGTCAGCCGCAGAATGATCAGCACCAGTAATGCCTTGATGATGTAGGGCATAACCGGAAGCCGCATCTTTCGGTCGATCAATGCGACAGCCACGAGTTGCAACGCCAGCACCAGGGTCAATGTCACCTGAGAGAGCATCATAAAGAACGCCAGTGCCAAGGCCGTCTGGCTGGCGATGGTCAGCGCGGCGACAACCGCATCATCACCTTGCTGCCTGCGCCACCGATCCAGCAGAAACCAGTAGACAAGCGCAATGGCCAGGGTCGGTACGCCCCATTCCAATCCGCCGCTGAAGCTTGTCAGGCGTATATAGGCTAGCAGTAGTGCCCCTAGCGGCACAAACAAGGCCAGACTCGCCCAGTACCCAGCCGAGCGCTGCCGAAGTACCTCGTTCACCCCGAGAACCATTGCTGCGACAGACAGGATTACCAGTAGGGTGACATAGGACGAACGCAGCACCATATCCATGGCTGCAATTGTGATCTGCGAGTCGATAAACGCTATATCGACTGAAAGCAGGTCGACTGCAAACGGCAACAACGTCAGCCACGGCAGCAGCTGCAGCAACGGCATGTTCTGCCTGGCACTGAGCATCGCAATAATCGGTAATGCAGCCAACGCAGGGTAACTCATCTCATTCAGATGCTCGATGCGCAGTATCAGAATCATCGCGAGCGTCAACAGGCCGTACACGACAGTGATTTGCTGAGGCATCTGACGACCTGACTGCTGACTGGCATCAATGCTCGACAACCGTAGCCCGGAAAATGGCAAAGCCACACAGCCATAGCCGAGTGCCGCCAGATAGATCGCGCGCAAGCCCTGGGCCTGCGCCGTCAACTCCAGTGAAATTACAAACCAGCCGAGCGCACCCAGCCATGTACCCCACCACAACCAGGGGCGGTAAACATAGCGTTGTAACCACAGTGAACCGGCCGTAACCAGCAAGCTGTATAGCAATGCGGCTTCGATATTCTGACTGCCGGTACTGACCAGTATCGGCACCAGGTAGGCGCCCAGCAGCCCCATACCTGCCATTAACGGCCCATGTTTTAACGCCAGCATCATCGATAACACCGACACCAGCGCCATGCAAATAAAAGCCGTTTCGGTCGAGAACAAGCTGTAGACATGAAGGCCGACCAGCAGTGCACTGTAGATCACCAGGACACCCGACGCGACAAAAGCCGCATGTACACCGGCAGCGAGGCGACCGGTGCGCCTCAGCCATTCGCCACTGACCGTCAGGCTGAGACCGAACAATATGGTAAGAATAAAACGTGCCCTGGGTCCGAGAAAGCCATGTTCAATCGTGTACTTGACCAGGAATATGCCGGCGAATACCAGGCATATGCCTCCAAGTATCACCATCCAGTACTGCTGCAGCAGTGCATACCAGTTAATACCGGGTGTTCCGCCTGACACAGGTCGAGGCTCCGCTTCTTCGTGTGCGGGAACCGACGGTCGAACAGACGGCTTGACCGGTTCGGCAGGTGGACGCTTGGGTTGTACTACCGGCCTGGTTGCTTCTGACTCTTCGACATCAGGCTCACCGACTTTTGGCTTACCGGTTTGTGCTATTGACTTTTCCGGCTCGGCACGCGCCGTCGCTGACCGTTGATGAATCAAGTGATCAACACGCAATTCCATTTCATCAAGGCGCTGCAGCACGATGCGCAGCTTCATAAATGCAGCAAAGCCGCTCAAAGCACCTAAGATGACAACCAGTGGCAACAATATAAAAATAATCAGATCCATATCGATTATGTTAGGACATAGGGGAAGATTTATTTATTTGCAGGACAAAATAAAGTGGACGATGCATGCACCTTAATGAAGTAATGGGGGTGAGATTAAAGGGGATGAGAAAAAAAGGGGACGGATTTATTTTACGGAGGTCGATATTCGGGTCGGACCAACACAACTAATTGAATAACAAAAACAATCGTTTAATATAGCACCGCTTAAGGGGCTTAAAAGCCTCATTTTATGGACGAAAACACTGCTTTAAGGAGAAAGCATAGAATTAAAGGGGACGTAGCTAATATTATTTGACCAGACCTTTGTAAAAGGTGACGGCGAGATTAAATTTTGATCAATTGAAATTTGGTTAAGAAATAATCCCTACGTCCCCTTTATTCCCTTTTATTCAAGTGGCGTAAAAGGAGTGGTTGTCATAGCAAAAGGGTCAGAGTCGATTGAAATACAGTACTTAACAGAAATCAAACGACTCTGATCCTTTTGGTTGTAAATAAATCTGTTTGCTTATTTGCATGACATGAATC
>CAZRKQ010000014.1:0-13918 GCA_964600755.1 uncultured Thiotrichaceae bacterium | reverse complement strand
GATTTAGTCATGTCGAGCCTGGACGGCGAGTCAGGACGGCCCGTAGGCAAAGACGAATGCCTCGGGGACCCGCTAGGGCAAACTGATTGGGGTGCCTTTTCTTTTGGTTACTTTTCTTTGCCAAGAAATATTAATTGGGCAAAGAAAAGTAACTCGCCATCAGGGCGAAATAAAATGCCTAGTTACACGTGTTAATCAATTGAGCGAGATTATGTCTGGCATCAAGGCGAATTAATAAGTCAATAAGAGAGATGTTTTCTAATTTTTACACAAAATTAATATTAACTTATTGCATCCTGAATACGCGCGAGTGCTTTTTCCAGGCTTGCCATATCAGTTGCAAATGATAGCCTCAGATGCCCGGCTAAACCGAAGGCAGAACCCGGTACCAAGGCAACTTCTGCTTTCTCCAGTAACAGTTGTGCGAGCTGGACATCATCATCAATGCCGTCCATGCGCTCGATGACTTTGTGAAAAGAAGGGAAGCTGTAAAAGGTGCCATCACTGGGCAGGCATTCGACACCGTTGATTTTATCCAGGGTGCTGTAGACAAAGTCGTGTCTGTTACGGAATACCTGGCACATCTCGGCGAGAAAAGCCTGATCGCCATCGAGTGCTTCCTGGGCAGCAGCCTGTGCAATAGAGCACGGATTCGATGTGCTCTGCGATTGCACTTTTTTCATGCCCTTGATAATTTCTGACGGCCCGCCGGTATAACCGATGCGCCAGCCGGTCATTGAGTAGGCCTTGGATACGCCGTTCATTACCAGTGTGCGGTCTTTTAACTCGGGACACACATTTAATATGTTGTTAAAGCCCTCATCCGTCCAGACGATGTGTTCGTAAATATCATCGGTGACGATGGCGATGTCGGGATAGTCAAGCAGTACATCTGCCAGTGCCTTGAGCTCGTCTCGGGTATATGCCTTGCCTGATGGATTCGACGGGCTGTTGATGACGACGAGTCGTGTTCGTTCGGTAATGGCTGCACTCAATTGATCGGCCGTGATTTTGAATGCCTGGCTCATGTCGCCAGGTACAATGACGGGTTCGCCGTCAGCCAGCATGACCATATCAGGGTAAGAAACCCAGTAAGGTGCGGGGATGATGACCTCATCGCCAGGATTCAGCAGGGCCTGTGCCAGGTTGTAAAACGCCTGTTTGCCGCCAACTGAGACAATAACCTGGTCGGCTTCATAATCCAGTCCGTTATCTCGTTTGAACTTGTTTATAATGGCCTGTTTGAGTCCGGCGGTACCATCAACGGCAGTGTATTTGGTCATGCCATTGTTGATGGCCTTGATTGCAGCCTGTTTGATGTGATCGGGTGTATCGAAATCCGGCTCACCTGCGGCCAGTCCGATAACGTCACGGCCTTCAGCGCGTAACTGGTTAGCTAGTGCAGTGACTGCGAGTGTAGGGGAAGGTTTAACCCGCTGAATACGGGCAGAAGTTTGTATGCTCAAAGGTCTGGTTCCATTACCGCTATTGTTTGTTTAATCACTGTATTGTAATTCAATGTCTAGACGTTTTGAAATAAAGACTGATTATTTTCCGGCTGGTGATCAACCAGAGGCTATCAGTGCATTAATTGAGGGCATCGAAGCTGGGCTTGCGAGGCAAACTTTACTGGGAGTGACAGGGTCTGGCAAGACATTCACCATCGCCAATATCATTCAGCAGATTCAACGGCCGACTTTGGTGCTGGCACCTAATAAAACGTTGGCTGCACAATTCTACGGTGAGATGAAGGAATTCTTCCCCGGTAATGCAGTTGAATATTTCGTGTCTTACTACGATTACTATCAGCCCGAAGCATATGTTCCGGCTAGCGATACCTATATCGAAAAAGACGCCTCGATCA
Organism: uncultured Thiotrichaceae bacterium; assembly: GCA_964600755.1. Lineage (GTDB taxonomy): Bacteria > Pseudomonadota > Gammaproteobacteria > SZUA-229 > SZUA-229 > JABDQW01. The sequence continues at coordinate 12,054 of CAZRKQ010000014.1, read as the reverse complement.
ATGGTCACATCGAGCAGATGCGCCTGTCTGCGACCAAGGCCACCATGGAGCGCGAAGATACCATCATCGTCGCTACGGTCTCAGCTATATACGGGCTGGGTGATCCAAAATCCTACATGACAATGATCCTGCACCTGGTGCGAGGTGACCTGGTCGATCAGCGTTACATACTCAGGCGGTTGGCCGAACTGCAATATACGCGCAATGACATTGAACTGAGAAGAGGCTGCTATCGTGTTCGCGGTGAAATCATCGATATACATCCTGCTGACTCAGAACGGGAAGCCGTTCGCATCGAACTGTTTGATGAGGAAATTGAGGGTCTCAGTTATTTCGATCCGCTTACCGGGGAGGTGCTGCGCAAGGTTGCGCGCCTGACTATTTATCCCAAAACGCACTATGCAACTCCTCGCGATACCATCGTGCAAGCCATTGATCAGATCCGCCCGGAGCTTAGAGACCGGCTCAGGGATTTACGCGACAATAATAAACTGGTTGAAGCGCAACGGCTCGAGGAGCGAACCAGGCTGGACCTGGAGATGATGCAGCAACTTGGTTACTGCAGCGGTATCGAAAACTATTCACGTTATCTGTCTGACAGAAAAGCCGGCGAACCGCCGCCCTGTTTGTTTGATTATCTGCCTGACAATGCCTTGCTGGTGATCGATGAGAGTCATGTCACGATTCCACAACTGGGCGCTATGTATAAGGGCGATCGCTCACGCAAGGAGAACCTGGTTACCTATGGCTTCCGCCTGCCATCTGCGCTGGATAACAGGCCGCTGAAGTTCGAGGAATTCGAGGCGCTGTCACCACAATGTCTTTATGTGTCTGCAACACCGGGACCCTACGAAGGGGACCACTCAGACGCGGTTGTTGAGCAGGTTGTACGCCCCACCGGGCTGCTCGATCCTGTTATCGACGTGCGTCCTGTTGCAACACAGGTCGATGATGTTCATTCGGAAATCACACAGCGGGTGAGTCAAGGCGAGCGTGTTCTCATTCTGACCTTGACCAAGCGCATGGCAGAGGACCTGACGGATTACATGATGGAGCATGGTGTGCGCGTACGTTACCTTCATTCTGATATTGATACAGTTGAGCGTGTCGAGATTATTCGCGATCTTCGTCTTGGTGAGTTCGATGTGCTGATTGGTATTAACCTGCTGCGCGAAGGGCTCGACATTCCCGAAGTGTCGCTGGTCGCGATACTGGACGCTGATAAGGAAGGTTTTCTCAGGTCAGAACGTTCATTGATACAGAGTATCGGGCGTGCTGCGCGTAATGTTAATGGCAAGGCTATTCTGTATGCAGACAGGATCACTAATTCGATGCAGCGTGCAATGACGATAACCAATGAGCGCCGTGCGAAGCAGGAGGCTTATAATATCGATCATGGCATAACGCCAACTACGATCAGTAAACATGTGGCAGATGTCCTGGAGACCAGTTATGAACACAAGCCAGGCCAGACTTACACTTCGGCGATACGCAAGGTTGCACAGGAGAGGGCAGAATATCAGAGTATGAAGCCTGAAAAGCTGCTAAAGGAAATTGATAAGCTTGAAAAGCAAATGTATGAACACGCACGCAATCTTGAATTTGAAGAAGCCGCTTTGTTAAGAGACAAACTCGAGGAAATAAAACAGGTTACGCTCGGTCCTGCAGCTTGATAATGGTATTGATTAGCTGTAATGGTCAGGATTTAATCTGACAGTCAGTGTCATATTATTTCAAACTCCGACTACGATGTTTTGTTTGTACAACCGGGGTTGGCTAAGTCTATAAATATTTACTCTCGCAGAGGCGCAGGGAACGCAAAGGAAACTGAATAAAACCATATTGTCTATTCATAAAAATATGTTACCTCTGCGTTCCCTGCGCCTCTGCGAGAAAACAGGATGTTAAGGTCGGTTTATCGGCCAGGTGAAAACCAGCAGCAACAGTCAGACCAGGTTGGAACCAGTACAGGTTGGCTGGTGAAGGGGCAGGTGTGCTGAATCAGGATGACTTAGTGGCGGGCTTTTATCGGCACTACATTATTAGAATGCCAGATTTTGGGTTCGTCGACAGCAAAACCTTGAACATAATCGACCCCCAGTTGTTTCAGTAACTCGAGGATGGCTTCGCTCTCAACGTATTCAGCAACTGTTGTCAGTCCAATTTCATGACCAATATCATTGATGGCTGACACGATAGCACGATCCATAGGATCATCTGTAATATCACGAACGAATTCACCATCAATTTTTATAAAATCAACTGGCAGTTTTTTTAAATAGGCGAAGGAGCTGAGGCCACTACCGAAATCATCCAGTGCGAACATGCAGCCCATCTGTTTCATTCTGCCGATGAAATCGATGGCAAGAGCAAGATTGGCGATCACTGCTGTTTCTGTAATCTCAAAGCAAAGACGATTTGCGTCGATACCATAGTGTGAAATCTGTGTGCGGATAAACTCTAGAATGTCAGTATCGCAAAGTGTCTGTCCTGATAAATTGATATTGTATACATGCCTGCCTTTGTTGTTTTTCTGGTCTTCACGTATTAGCTTGAATGTTGAATTGATTACCCATTTATCCAGAGTTGGCATCATGTCATAACGTTCAGCTGCGGGTATGAATGACATGGGCGGGATGATTTTTCCGTTGCCTTCATCCAGGCGCAGCAGTACTTCGTAATGCATGCGATCACCTGCGTCAGTGATAGGCCTTACAGCCTGAAGTGCAAGATGGAAAAGATCAAATTCCAGCGCATTCTTAATTCGTGTTATCCATTGCAGTTCTCCATGACGCTTGGAAATTTCAATATCATCTGGTGTGTATACGTGAACACGGTTGCGACCCAGGTCTTTGGCTATATAACAGGCAGAGTCTGAGCGGCGCAAAACATCCTGCACAGAACCACTGTCTTTCCTGATAGGTACCAGTCCGATACTGACACCGATATCGAATGTCTTCTTGTCCCAGCTGAAAGTAAAGTCCCGGATAGCTGCGCGCAGGCTATCGGCAACTTTTTCTGCCTGTTTTACCGGACAGTCAAACATAAGTACGCCGAATTCATCGCCACCGAGTCTGGCCAGGCAGTCGCTGGAACGTATGCTGTGTGGCATCAGCGAGGCTATCTCTTTCAGTAGCTGGTCACCGGCAATATGTCCGCAGGTATCGTTAACAACCTTGAACTGATCAAGATCCAGGTAGCATATCGCATGGCTTCTGTTATCTTCCCGGGCTGTCTTTACTGCGGTTTTCAATTGATGCTCAAATTCATGGCGGTTGATCAAGCCGGTTAATGCATCATGTGTCGCCTGGAATTCCATTTTCTTCGACAGGTTGCGTATGTGGGTAATATTTCTGAATACGAGTACAGCACCAATGAGTTCACCATCGTGGCCCCGAATTGGAGAGGAAGAATTTTCAACAGCAAATTCATCACCATTTTTGTTAATCAGTATCGCCGGCTCTTCAAACAGAACTGTTCCCTGGCTGGTCAGGCATTCGTCAACTGTGCTTTTGGTCGGTTCCCTGGTCTGTTCGTGTAACAAGCTGAAAACAGTGTCGATTGGCATGCCGATTGCTTCTTCCTCATTCCAGCCTGTTATGCGCCTGGCAATCGGGTTCATATAAATGATATGCCTGTCCATATCGGTCGTGATGACAGCTTCACTAATAGAATGCAGCGTAACCTGGGCGTGTTCTCTTTCCTGAAATATTTCAGCCTGAGCCCGCTGGCTCGCTCTTACGCTCTGTATGCGCAGATGAACGAAGTTAAATAACAACAGCGAAAATGCGGCAGTAGTAATAATGGCAAAGGCAACCCATTCATAGTCAAGGTCTGCCCATGATAATTGCCGTCTTAAGTCTATCTCGTAGTTTTGACCTGCAACATTCAATGTGTGCGAGTACGAAAATACCGGGAATAACGATTTCTCGTTGATGACGCCGGCATTGATTGTTCTTGTAATTGAGTTTGACTTGCTGTCTTCGTCAAAATAAGAATATATCAATGATTCGTTATCACTGATTTCAATACTGTCCAGAATGTTATCTGTTTTGATCGCGACAGCAACCAGGCGTGTTGCCAGGTCGTAACGCTGGATTTTGCTTTCAGGTAATTTATCAGCTGTGTATATCGGGCTTATAATTACGTATCCAGTGCCACCAGTATGGAGGCTGAATGGTTTTGTGGCGTGAGGTTTTCCGGTTTTTATTGCTTCTTCTACGGCGGTCCGTATTAGCGTGAACGACAGAGCGTCAAATCCGAGTAAAGGCAGCGAGGGAATATCCATTGGGTCCATGAATACAAGCGGGTAATATATACTGCGCTCCGATACTGGAATCAACCTGCGGAATTCGTTGTTGTCATATTCCGTGACGCGAAATGTTGCATAGCCTTCGAGCCTGCGTTCCCGTAAAAATTCGGGGAGTTCGCTGTTCTCGACGCGGATCATATACTGTGTCATATATATGAATGGATGCTCCTTTCTGATGGCGCGTGAATATTCCTCCAGTTTGCGGTAGTCAACAATATCCACTGTTTTGAAATAGGCCTGAAAACCGTCGAGTACATGTTCTCCGGCATGTAATGCTTCCTGTGTGTTCTGGAAAACCTTGTGGGCATCCTCCCTTAGCTGTTCGTTGATGGTTTTTATACTGTTATTGATGACCAGCATTACCATCAGGATCAGAATCGTGACGCAGATGATAGCCAGCCATACATTGACGTGACGGTATGATTTCTCAAATGCAGGCTGCGGGCTGTTCATCAGATATATGGCTGTGCCTTGAGCTTGATGAACTCGGGAAGCTTGATCTGCGCACTATCAAGCAGCGAGTTATTGACAATAATATCGAAATTACGATTTGGGATTATCGGAATATCTGATGGTTTTGTACCGTTCATTATTTCAATGGCAACCCTGGCGGCCCATTCACCCTGTTCCTCCGGCACTTTTGTCATGCCGAACATGGTGTAGGGCATCATCCAGCCATGATTTGTCGCGCTAAGTGTTTTGGATACAGTAGAAATGGCATCCTGCGCTTCATCCTTGTCCCAGTCCGGAATGCCTGCATTGCTGCCCATGATGATGAGATCAGCCTGTTGAGCTTGTTGGTAGGCTTTAATCCATTCAGGCATGGTCTCTACCAGTTGACTGGTTATTTTTATGTTATTTTTTTTCCCGGCTGCAATAAAACGCTTCAGATTTTTTTCTTCAGTCAGAGTGTCTGCACCAATGTAGACGGCGTGTTTTATTTTTCCAGTGATAGCCGCAGCCTTGTCGAACATGGGATCGATTGCTGCAACTTCTATCATGCCAGTCACATTTGAGAATGGATATCCATATTGCTCAACTGTCCAGTTGACACCGCAAAATACAAACGGAATATCTGCATCCTTGTAATAGGGGACGATCAGATATTTTGATGCATTATCATCTGATGCAATGACAACATCCGGTTGGGTGTTGTCGATCAGGTTTTTTGCTTTGAGTGCAGCTTGCTTTATCGATTCCTCGTCTTTTTGACGTTTGCTGTCCATATCGAAACGGGTGATCTCGCATTTGCCATCCAGTGTCTTGAGCAGGCCGCGTTCCACCCCGTCAGACCAGGCGTAACCCTGGTGGTAAGAAGAGATATACACGCACTTGGCTGCATTAACCGTAGTTGCGGTTAACAGAAAAACAATGACTAACGTGCATGACCTAAGACCAGGCATAAAAAAACCGGTAAATTATTGAGGCTATTAAACGAGTATAGCTTCATATCATGTTGTTTTTACGGGAAATCGACCGAGAAATTTGCTTATTTTAGAAGTGGTAGGCGAGGTCGACCTGGACGAAATTATCGAAGCGGAAGCTGAACAGCGGCCGGTCCTGTTCGGTGCCGTTGTAGGTGCGTAGCTCGGCCTCGAGTACCCAGTTTTGTCCTATTCTTCTGCTCGCCTCGATGAATCCGGCGGCAGTTCGAGTATCGGCATCAGTAAGAAAGCCCATCAGCACTTCGGTTGACTGGGCATCGTTCAGTACAAAACGCAAGGCGGTAGCAAAATCGTTGTCAAAAATTGTATCGCGTACGTTGGCGTCGCTGTAGTGGTATTCCACCACAAAGCCAAGATCGCTGGCACCACCGGTAAATCCAACCCAGGTATATTCGAAGCCAACGACGGACTGGAATGCATGTGAGCCCTTGCGCCTGCCAGAGCGATACTCTTTGTTAATGGCTTCGAGCTTCCAGGTCCAGTCGCCGAAAAACACCTGGCCGTCGATGCCTGCCTGGTTGATTAATGAATAAACCGGGACCACAGCGGTAGGCTGGCCACCGGGATCGAAGGTAATGGGGAAGAAGTCACTGGGCAGGCGGTCGATACCGCTAAAGTAGGACAGGCCAAATTCCCATTCGCCGATATAGTGCGAGTAACGCAGGGCAAGATCAACATGGTCCTGACCTGCGCTGAAATCATAGATCGCATCAGCGTCGGTATTGACGACCACCTCGGGACGGGGGCGGCCTTCAACACCCGGGAAGGTGCGTTCACGAAAATAGGGCAACACGAAAAAGTCGACGGTGCCCCAGTCCTGTGCGGTACTCAGCTTGACCATGGGCTGTCCCAGCTTGTCCTCACCATCAACGTTTTCAACCAGGTCGGTCTGATTGATGATATCCACCAGGTGCTGGGTTTCGGCCACGCCCCAGAAGACTTTGCTGATGCCGGCAGTGATTTCAAATGCATCGAACACCCCTGTCCATGACAGCTCGCGAATGTCACCGTGGGTGCGGTTGTCGTCATACTGATCGACACGGTAGAACAGTATGGAGTTGAAGCTGTGATCACCGCCTTGCCAGCTATGGTAGAACTCGGGTTCGGCGGCGGCTGACAGATAGTTATTGTGCTGGCGGGGATCGGCCGGATCCTCGAAGAAGCCACGGTACTGGCCGGAAACATAGCCCGACCACTGCGCTGCATTAACAGGTGTCTGCAGCAGGACAGTGCTCAGCATGAAACCGGTCAGTACGTGTTTCATAATGGTGCCGAATTTAACTGCTCAAACTTATTTAGCGCGTTTCAGACTGTTCTTGTTGAAATCATTGTCCTTGAGTCCTGTCTTGAACTGGTAATCGCTCCACGTCAGTGTTGTGCTCTTACCGGTTTGATGGTTTTCCATGTTCATTTGATCAGCGCGCCAGAACTTGTCCAGGAATTGCTGGTAGCCGTCGTAGGTAAGTGTTTTCAGCAAGGTGTTCTTGCGGTCATAGAAGACTATTTTTTCCGGGCGGTATTCCGCCTTGTTGATCCAGCCGACCTGACGTGTGTAACCGGAATGTTTATAGGCCGGATAACGTTCAATAACAAAGCAATCAATGCCGTTCAGGGTTTCATCACGCAAATACTTGTAGCTGTATTTTTCAACTTCCTGCGAGGCGATATCTTCATAGGCAAATTCGCTGCCCATGAACGGCCCGGACTTGTTCTTGGAGTTGATGCGCTTGACGCGTTTGAGTGCCGGCAGATACAGCCACTGTTCGTCCGGTTTGATGGCATGGGAAAAAGTAAGAAAAGCGGTTCCCTTTACATCTGCAGGTTCATCGAAGATCGACATCGACTTGTCACCGTCGCCGATGACTTCCAGTGTTTTTATCCTTATGTAGCGTGTGCTGGTATCGCCCTGCTTGTTTCTCAACTCCATGGTCATGTTGGCTGTGGAATCGTCAAAGCCCTCGTCCCGTTTATCAGCTTCAACGGCTATAGCCAGGCCTTTTTCTTCGACAGTTTCCGCGATTAAGGCAAATGGCAGCAAAGCAACAACAAATGCTGCAATCGTTGACCGAATCATTGTCCTGTTCATACTTTTTTCTCCCCGTTTTCTTCAAGTTTGATTAACAGTGGTGGCAGTAACATGAAATCGATGGCAAGTGCCAGGGCAATGACCACGCTGGTGAGCAAGCCCATGCCTGCATTCAGTTGAAAATGCGATTGCGCCATGATCATAAAGCCGGCGACCAGCACGATGGATGTAACCAACAGCGCGATGCCGACACTGTTGAAGGCATAATGCACAGCCTGTTCAGCATTGAATCCTTTTTCCCGGCGTGCACGCAGGTACTTGCTCATGAAATGCACGGTATCATCGACCACGATACCCAGTGACATACCCGTTACCACCGATAACGCAATTCCGACCTGGCCGACAAATAAGCCCCAGATGCCGAACGCGGCAGCTGCAGGCAGTAAGTTTGGCAACAGGCTGATTAGTCCATACCTCAACGAACGGAAAAAGATAATGAGTACCATTGAGATCAGGAACAGGGCAAGGGTCGTGCCTATCAACATACTCTGGATGTTGCGTTTACCCAGGTGGGCAAACATGATGGTAGGGCCGGTACCGAATCCTTCGAGTTGGGGCATATTTTCCTGCAGCCAGGCAGATGTTCTTTGTTCCAGTGCCAGGATTTCATTGGTGGACATGGTTTTAAGCGTGACCGCAATTTTAGTTGCCGTTTTGCCGACATCGATCTGGTTGTTGAGGTCGAGTCCGTAGGGAAGGGACATCTCGTAGAGTAATAAATATTGTGCTGCCAGGTTGCGTTCGTCCGGCAGTTTATACCACGCCGGGTCATCGCCATGCATGTTCTTGTTGAGCCGCTTGAAGGTGTCGGTGAGTGAGAACACGTGGATGACTTCGGGCTGAGCGCGTAGAAATTGTACAAACTTGTCCGCATTTCTCAGGTAACCAGGATCACTGATACCGCCGGGCTCATTCGTACCCAGTGAGAAGTCGATGTAATAAACACCGGTCAGATTTGCCGCCGCGTAATCCGAGTCACGCCTGAATTCAATCGTGGTGTCGAAGTACTCGACAAAAACGTCATTTAGCTCGTTTTTAGGCACCATTGCGACCAGGATAAGCACCACGACAGTACTGCTTATTAACAGCGGCCGGTAATGCCGGATGACGAAATCGCCAAAATGCCCCATGGCATACTTGCCGGTGACTTCGCGTGTGGACTTGGCGGGCAGGATGGTAATCAATGCAGGCAGGAAAGTGATTGAGTACACAAACGCTGCCGCAACGCCGATAGCAGCGATGTTGCCCAGGTCATGGAATGGCGGCGCATCACTGAAGTTCAGGCTGAGGAAACCAAGCACCGTTGTCAGCGTAGTTACAAAGATTGGCCAGAAATTGATGCGCATGCTCTCCACCATGGCATCTACCTTGTTTTTACCCAGGTGCATTTCATGCTTCATGGTCACCAGCAGGTGAACAGCATCGGCTATCGCCATGGTCAACACCATGATCGGTGCGCTCATCACTGGCGGCGACAGTCTGATACCCATCCAGCCGGCAAGCCCCATGGCTGTAATGATTGAGAAGATAATCATCAGGAAGGTGGTCAATGTACCGCTCAGGCCTTTCAGCATCAGCAGCAGGGTAACGATGATGAATCCCAGTGCAAGCGGGTACAGGTTTTGTGCATCATCCTGGCTGGCTTCCGGGAAAGCATTGTTCATCATGCTCATACCAACCAGCCTGATTTCCAGCTCTGGATATTTCTCCATGTACTTTGCTTTCATGCTACGGGCATAAGCTACCGCAGTTGGAACTTCGTCCAGTTTTTCACCCGGCAGTTGCACTGTAACGTTGATACCCGTGTACTTGCTATCGGGTGAGATCAGGCGGCGCACTATCATGGGTTCGTTGATCGCGATGGACTGGATTCTGTAAAGTTCTGCCTCGGTCAGAACGGATGGATCAGGCACCAGGTCATCAACAACAAGGTCATCTTCTTCGGCGGACGTGTGCTGGTAATTGGTGATGGAGTCAACCCGTGTAGAGAAGGGGATCTGCCAGGCTTCTTCGGTAATGTCCTTGACTGCAGCCAGTGTCTCGACACTGAATACCTTGCCGTTTTTGGGTGTGATGACAAACAGGATGTTGTCATTCTTGTTGAAAGTATTTTGCATCTTCTCAAAGGCGAGCAACTGAGGATTGTCCTCGCCGAAGAACATGCGGTAATCATTACTGAAACTGAGTTTCTGTGCACCGTAACCGATGATCATTACAGTAGCGAGTGTCAATAGCAAAATGACATAGCGCCAGCGAATAATAAAATGCGTATACAACTCAACCATGATGGTTCTCCCCTTGAGTAAGTTTGCAAACTTCCTCTGCAAACAACGCAGAACATAATTTTTTGAATAAAGCGTCAGTATCAGTGTCCCTGCCCAGAGGCTCCCAGCCATATGCATTCATTAATCGCTGCGAGTTATTCCACAGCATCATTATTACCGGGCTGAAACCCAGATTTTCCAGTGGTATATCTGACTGCGCCAGCAGCATGCCACCATATAGCATCGACCAGAAACCGAAAACGATGGTGTCCGCGGTGTGGTTTTCAATATTTGATATATTGCCGGCTTCAATCGCTTCGTTCACCAGGTTCATACACAGCTGTGTGATCTCATGTTCAAGTGAGCTCATTTCCTGCAGTTTCTCTTCACTGAGTTTTTCCCGGACTGCATTGGTTTTTACAACCTGGATATTTTGTGCATCGAGCGGGTTTAACTGATGGTAGAGCGAGTAGGCAATACCGATCGCAGCGAATCGTTCACGTGTAGTCCCGGGGTAATCATAGGCACGCTTGAATAATTCAATAAGGTTGGTGACGCAACGGCAGCAAAGTGAGCAGACCAGGTCTTCCTTGCTGGAGAAGTGGTTGTATATGGTTCCCTTGGAATATTCTACAGCTTCCGCAATGCGTTCCATGTTAAGTTGTGCATAGCCATGTTGATGCAGCATCTTTTGTGCTGTATCCAGAATCAATTGCTCGCGTTGCTGGAATTCGCGCTGTTTCCTCGGCAGATTATCGAACTGGGCAGACATGCAGGCAATAATATGACGAAGCGTCAAAATTTGTCAACATGTATAAAATTATGACGACTGTCTGAAAATTAGATTGCGTCTGAGTTTTTCAGCAATTGCGCCAGCCGTCTCGCCATCACACCATAGCCTTCTGCATTTGGATGTATCTGGTCCGATTTATAGCTGGCCACTTTCAGCACATCGCTGAGCACAGTATTTTCAATCGGCAGGCGATTAACTTCGGCAAGTTCTGTATAGAATTCAGCGCTCGAGAGGAAGATGCCAAATTCGGGTACGCCGACCAGGACAACCTGGGTGCCGTGTGACTGACTCATGTCGATCATCTGCTGGATGTTATTCCTGGTTTGCTGCAGATTCTGCCTGCGCAAAATATCATTACCACCGTGGCAGATAATGATCAGATCAGGCTGGTGTCGTTTTAATAGCGCGGGCAACCTTCGCAAACCTGTATTACTGACTTCACCCGGAATGCCGGCATTGATAACAGTGCGTGAAATCAGTGATTGCAGTTGCGCAGGGTAAGCCTGTTCTTTTTTTGCACCGGTGCCGAATGTCAGGCTATCGCCGAAGGCAAGAATAACTGCATTGTCACCCAGCGGTGCTATTGCTGGTGTTTGATCACAAGCCGTAACAGCGAGGCAGCACAGTAATGCCAGGCCCAGGGCTTTAACGAGGTGTGTTGTGTTTGTTGTAAACATGTAATGAGTTTAGGAAATGTCAGATTTTAGGCAAGAACAATTTGACCAGTTTGCGCATGCCTACCCATTGCTGGATATCAGTGCGCGTTTCAAACAGACTCCGGAAGACTTTGTTGTTGATGAAGAACTGCCATTTGAGTTAACAGGACAGGGTGAGCACGCCTGGTTGCATGTGCGTAAGCGCAACAATAATACGGACTGGGTGGCCGCCAGGATCGCCGAATATGCAGGTGTAAAGAAACATGCAGTTGGTTATGCAGGCCTCAAGGATCGATTTGCTGTCACTACGCAGTGGTTCAGTGTATACCTGCCTGGTCGGGATGATGTCGACTGGGATGGTTTCCAGCTTGAAGGTGTCGAGTTACTTCAATCGACCAGGCATCAGCGCAAACTTCAACGCGGCGCATTGAAACAAAACAGGTTTATCGTAACACTGCGTGATATTGAGATTGGAAACCATGGCAACACCGGGCAAGT
>CAZRKQ010000013.1:0-35839 GCA_964600755.1 uncultured Thiotrichaceae bacterium | reverse complement strand
GCTTCCTGGCGCATGTGCGGGAACAGTATCACATCACGGATTGAAGGCTGATTTGTCAGCAGCATCACCAGGCGGTCGATGCCAATGCCTTCTCCCGCAGTTGGCGGCATGCCATGTTCAAGTGCACGAACATAATCTGCATCGTAATGCATGGCTTCATCATCTCCGGCTTCTTTTTCCATCACCTGTTTTCTGAAGCGCTCTGCCTGGTCCTCGGGATCATTCAGCTCGGAGAAGCCGTTGGCAATTTCACGGCCACCGACAAAGAGTTCAAACCGGTCTGTAACAAACGGGTTGCTGTCACTGCATCTTGCCAGTGGTGAAACTTCCTTCGGATATTCGGTAATAAAAGTCGGGTCCTTGAGCCTGTGCTCCACTGTCTTCTCAAAAATCTCCAGCTGTATTTTGCCGAGCCCATAACTGTCCTTCATGGGGATATCCAGTGTTTCAGCAACATTACGCGCGGCATCGATATTTGAAATAGCAGCAGCCGTTATATCATTGTTATATTGTAGTATTGAATCGAACACGGTCATACGTTTGAATGGCCTGGAGAAATCATGTTCTTCTCCCTGGTATTTCACCCTGGTGTCGCCCAGCACTTCACTCGCCAGCTTGCGCAAAAGGTCTTCGCTGAGGTCCATCAAGTCATGATAATCTGCATAGGCCTGGTAAAACTCGAGCATAGTGAACTCGGGGTTATGTTTTGTTGACACACCTTCATTACGGAAGCTGCGGTTTATTTCAAACACTCTTTCAAAGCCGCCAACAACGAGGCGCTTTAGATAAAGCTCTGGAGCAATACGTAAGTACATCGCAAGATCAAGCGCATTATGATATGTTTCAAATGGTCTTGCAGTCGCGCCACCGGGAATAACCTGCATCATTGGCGTTTCAACTTCCATAAAATCATGTTCGATGAAATACTCGCGTATGAAAGCAATGATCTTTGCACGTAACCTGAAAGTTTTCTTCACTTCCCAATTCATTATCAGATCAACATATCGCTGGCGATAACGTATCTCTGTATCCGTCAGTCCATGGAATTTTTCAGGCAAGGGGCGAAGCGCCTTGGTTAATATCCGAACGTTATCGACCTTGATCGACAGTTCACCGGTCTTGGTTCTGAACATGACGCCTTCTGCACCTATCAGATCACCGATGTCCCATTTTTTGAAACCTTCGTTGTAAACACCCTCTGGCAGGTTATCGCGTTGCAGGAACAACTGTATCTGTCCGGACATGTCCTGCAACTTGGTGAAACTGGCCTTGCCCATTACGCGTTTAGCCATCATACGCCCGGCAACAGAAACTCTTGCCTGCATGGCTTCAAGTTCTTCTGCGGATTTATCTTCGTACAGGCCATGCAAACCAGCAGCTAACGAATCGCGTCTGAAATCATTTGGATACGCGGTACCCGCCTCACGCATAACAGCCAGTTTTTCACGGCGCTGCGCGATGAGCTTGTTTTCGTCTTCCTGTGTCAGTGTTTTAGTTTCTTCACTCATATTTGATTACATCATTTGAATAATAAATGAGGATTTTTGTTCAAGATCAAGGCGGATTGTTTTCGAGAAACGGAGTGTATATGTCAATACACGAGTATCGCAGAAAACAATCCAACGCGGATATTGGACAAAAAGACCATTTACAGGCCGCTCTTCAGGCTGGCTTCGATAAACATATCTATACCACCATCCAGCACAGCTTGCGTATTTCCAGTCTCTACATTGGTTCGAAGATCTTTTATCCGCGACTGGTCGAGCACATAAGAGCGTATCTGGCTGCCCCAGCCAATATCCGACTTGGTGTCTTCCACTGCCTGTTGGTCCGCACTGCGTTTCAGCATTTCCAGTTCATACAACTTGGCTTTAAGCTGTTTCATCGCGGTCGCCTTGTTCTTATGCTGTGAACGGTCGTTCTGGCATTGTACAACCACACCGCTGGGCATATGCGTTATTCGTACTGCAGATTCTGTACGGTTAACGTGCTGTCCGCCTGCGCCACTCGCACGGTAAACATCGATACGAAGGTCTGCCGGGTTGATATCGATTTCGATATCATCCTCAACTTCCGGAGATACAAAGACAGCAGCAAACGAGGTATGGCGCCTGTTGCCTGAATCAAAGGGTGATTTGCGCACCAACCGATGTACGCCGGTTTCGGTTCGCAAGCGACCGAAGACATAGTCTCCGTCAAAACGGATTGTCGCACTTTTGATACCTGCGACATCACCCGCCGAAGCCTCGATCAATTCGGTTTTGAAACCGTGCGCTTCTCCCCAGCGCAAATACATTCTTAACAGCATCTCGGCCCAGTCCTGTGCCTCGGTGCCACCGGACCCCGCCTGCACGTCGAGAAAGGCATTGCATGCATCCATTTCACCGGAAAACATGCGCCTGAATTCAAGCGCTTCAACTTTCGTCTGAAGTTCTGTTAAATCACCCTGCACCGCTTCGACACTGTCTTCGTCATTCTCTTCGACAGCCATAGCGAGCAGTTCACTGGCATCGTTGAGGCCAGTTCCCAGTTGCTCCAGCACCAGCACGATCTTTTCCAGGCGCGCCCTGTCCTGTCCAAGTTTCTGAGCCTGCTCCGGATCATTCCACACATCCGGCTGTTCCAGTTCGCGGATTACTTCTTCGAGCTCTTCCTTTCGTCTAGTGAAGTCAAAGATACCCCCTAAGCGATTCGGAGCGCTCACGCAGGTCGTTGATTTGATTGGTAATTAAATTGACTTCCATCGATATAAATGCAACTGTTGAAAACGCGCAAATCTTACCTTAAGACAGACTATATTTCATTGATTCTGCAAGGAATTCAGGCAGCCGATTTTTTTGCCACATTATCACGCAGGTAGACCGGCACGGCTTTCGCTGCAGGCACATGACATCCAGCCTCATAATCGGCCACAGCCAGTTTGACGATAGACTCGGCAGATGGAAAGCATTGATTCAGCTGCACTGACAGCTCAGCCGGAGCAATAGCTGTGCTCAATATCTCGCCATATGCAGACCAGCCAGTGCCGGCCCCGGCCCAGCTCTCATCATCAGGCAGCGAGGCCTGGTCTGGCGCCATCACGCGCTCTTCACCGAGCAGGCGCATACAACCGTCATCAGACAGCCTGTAAGCCGCCCAGTAGACTTCATTCATACGTGCGTCGATAGCAGACAGCACCCGGCTTGCGCCTGTCTCTGCATGCGCCGTTTGCGCTATAGCGGCCAGCGTGGATACTGCTACCACTGGCAGGTCCCAGGCGAACGCAATGCCCTGGGTGACGCCTGCGGCAATACGCACGCCCATAAACGAACCCGGTCCGCGGCCGAATGCCATCGCATCCAGATCCGATACCTTGAGCGCAGATTCAACCAGCAGCTGATCGATCATCGGCAGTATGATGTGACTGTGTTGCCTCGGTGCGATGCGATATTGCTGCCTGATTTCACCGTCTATATACAGAGCAGCCGAGCATGCTTCTGTTGCCGTATCTATTGCCAGTATTTTCATGCCACTGCTTCTTCGATATGTGCTGAATAAAATTTTTCAACATCTTCCAGTCGTGATGTCAGCGGCATCGCCGGCAAGCTGTTAAGGAATATTTTTCCATAGGTTTTCCTGGTGATTCTTGGATCGCCGATAACCACAACACCGCGATCACTGACATCACGAATCAACCTGCCAACACCCTGCTTGAGTGCAATCACAGCACGCGGCAACTGATAGTCCATGAACGGCTGCCCGCCATGGTTGCGTATGGCATCAATCCTTGCCTGCATTACCGGGTCACCCGGTGATGCGAACGGCAGTTTATCTATGATCACACACGAGAGTGCTTCGCCGCGTACATCAACACCTTCCCAGAAGCTGGCTGTTCCAAGCAGAACCGCATTGCCCGCCTCTCGAAAACGCTCCAGCAATTGATGCTTGGGATGCTCTCCCTGCATCAGTATCGGATAATCAATCGTGTTGTGCAGAAGTTTTTCGGCGGCATGCATGGCTTTGTAACTGGTAAACAGGAGAAAGGCACGCCCCTCACTTGCTTCAATCACCGGCCTGACTTTTTCAATCAATGTTTCATTAAAGGAGAAATCTGACGGTTCAGGCATACCGTCAGGAAGATACAGCAGACTCTGCTGCGCATAATTAAACGGACTTTCCCAGGTGCCGCTCTGGTGGTCATGAATACCGAGCCCATTGGCGAAATGCGAGAAGTTTTTGTTGACCTGCAGGGTTGCTGAAGTAAATAACCACGATGCAGCAAAATCATCGGTATGTTGCCGAAACAGCTTTGATACATCGATAGGCGTGGCATTCAGCATAAAACTGCGCGACCAGCATTCAAACCAGAGCACTGATTCCGCGATGTCCTCATCATTGTCATCAGTTTCAGCTTTGGCCGCGGTTTTGTTATCACCAAACATGTTTAATGTGTGTAATAACAGCATGCAGCGCTGATGACACTGATCAAGGCCTCGGCTTCTTTCCGAGGCAATGCTTAACACCTCGGAGAATTCCTTGAGCGCCTGCATCAAAGCTGCAAGTGCCTGTTTAACTGCCGGCTTGTGTTGTATCTGTGCCCATGCCTGCCGTTGCCCGGCCTCGCCCAGTGACAGCCTGAAATCACGTGCGGCGCTTTCGAGTGATTCGGCATAATCACGAATCTCGGCCATATCAGCTGCATCATTGACCTGCTCGGCAATGGCATCTTTTGCCAGGCCGATCAACTGACGACTGCTGACGGAACGTCCGAAGAACCTGGACGCAACCTCGTGCAACTGGTGCGCTTCGTCAACAATGAAAACTTCGGCGCCCGGTAACAGGTCGGCAAAACCGTCCTGCTTCAATGCCATGTCAGCCAGCAACAGGTGATGATTGATCACCAGCAGATTCGCTTCCAGCGCCTGTTTTCTCGCCTTGACGATATGACAGTCATTCCAGTGATCACATTCACCACCCAGGCAGTTCTCCGTGGTAGACGTGACCATTGGCCAGATCATGGAATCTTCCGGCACGCTATCAAGCTCAGCCACATCGCCTGTCAGGGTTATACCTGCCCATTCCCTGACCATTTGTAAATCATGTTGCGTCGTTTTATTGATGAAGCCGAGGTGCGGTGCGATATCGAGCCGGTGTACACACAGGTAGTTTGCACGCCCCTTTAACAGTGCAGTCTTTACCGGCATATCCAGTGCTTTGAGTACGACCGGCAGATCTGACTGATATAACTGATCCTGCAGGTGCTTGGTTCCGGTGGAGATGATGACTTTTTTGCCCGATAGTATGGCTGGCACAAGATATGCGAAAGTCTTGCCGATACCGGTACCTGCTTCTGCCGTGAGTACATTACCGTCTTCGATAGAACTGTAGATCGCATCACTCAAGGCCTGCTGATTGGCACGAACCTGGTAGCCATTGATAATGTCTTTAAAGGGACCGTTCTCACCCAGTAATTCAGCTGGCTTGCTCATGGCTTGTCTGACATCTACAGGTTTTGCAGGATATAGATGGCCTTGCTGGCATTCTGCACGCCCTCGATATCATCCAGCATTTCATTTGCCTCACGTATCAACTGCCAGTTCAGCAGCTTTAATTCAACCGATTTTCCGGCATGACTGTTACTGCGCTTGGCCATTTGAATCGCACGTGCCGGATCATCTTTATACAGTGCGATCTGGGACATACGACTCCAGGCCGGTGCATAATCAGGTGATATTCGAAGTGCACGCTCGAGCTTTTCTGAGGCCACGTCCCAGTTGCTCATAGCAATCTGCGCATCAGCCTGGTTGACTAGATCATCAACCGCAGGCAGCGCCGTACCGGAAGTCTGCTGCCACGTCTGTGTAGCCATCGCTAATGACGGTACTGCTTCGGTTTCGGGCTTTTGATAGCCAGCAGGCGCACACGATAACTGCACAAGGATGCATGCGGCAATGGCCGTTGAAATTAGCTGTCGGAACATTATTTGAATATATTCTTTAACCAGTCGAGTGGCGATCTGGCTTCACAGCCCGAATATTCATTCGGCTCTGAACCCCTGATATATGGCAATTCTACCGCATTTTCGCAGCGCTTATCGCTGCGCAGTCCGGTGGGCTGATCAATCCAGAACATGCTTATTTGTTCCGGCAGCTCTAGATTAACCGAACTGGCAGAAATATCCTTGAAGATACGTTTCCACACGCGCATAGCACCACTTGAACCGGTCAAACCTGTCGGGCGCTGATCATCGAAACCAAGCCATACCACCGCCACCTTATCGCGGGAAAAGCCGGCAAACCAGCTGTCATACAGGTTATCTGATGTGCCCGTTTTGCCTGCAACCTCGATATCCAGGTCCTGCGACAGCCCTTTTGCAGTTCCCGAATGCGTTACCCTGTTTAGTACAAAATTGATCAGTGCTATCGCTGCAGGATCAGTTTCGCGTTTAACATCAAGCTCATAGCGCTTCAGCGGAGTGCCCTCGCTGTCCAGTACAGCACGGACACTGCGCAAGGGACTATGAAACCCGTTGGCAGCAAATGTTTGATATATGGATGCAATTTCGAACGGCGACATATCGACTGCACCCAGTGTTATTGACGGGTACGGTGGCAATATTTTATTACTGCCCAGTTGTCTCAGGGTATCGCTGATATTCGACAGTCCGAGTTCCAGCCCTAATCTCGCTGCAGGTATGTTGTACGATTTCAACAAGGCTTCGTACATAATGACATCGCCATGAAATTCCTTATCGTAGTTTTCAGGCTCCCAGATTTTTTTATCTTCACCCTCAACGCGTAATTGCGTATCAGACAGTAACGAACCCAGTGTATATTTTTCTTTCTGCTTGACTGCAGTGAGGTATATCACGGGTTTCATTAGCGAACCGATATGCCGCTGCGCATCCAGCGCCCTGTTGAAGCCGGCAAAAGAAGGATTCCTGTCACCCACAAGCGCCAGCACTTCTCCGCTGTCCGCAGATGCAACGACAGCAGCCGCCTGCAGTTCTTCTGATTGCCGGTCGAGAGCCGGCACAGTAGAACGGATTGACTTTTCTGTTGCCTGCTGAATATAGGGATCCAGTGTTGTGAAAATCTGCAGACCTTCTGATTTCAGATCTTCCGCATCATAATCACGAATCAACTGGCGTTGAACCAGATTGATAAATGCAGGATAGAGGGAACGCTTGTTTCTTGAAGTTACTACAAGCTCCTTGTTTTTCTGGTAATTAGCCTGGCCCTCACTGATTAATCCATTCTCCAGGACCACATCGATCACCGTGTTGCGCCGTTCAGTTGCACGTACAGGGTTCCTTACCGGGTTGTAGTAAGACGCGCCCTTGACCATGCCGACCAGCACAGCCATCTGATCGAGATCAAGCTCTGCCAGTGATTTACCAAAATAGAAATCACTGGCAAGACCAAAGCCATGTATGGCGCGTTCACTGTCCTGCCCCAGGTAGACTTCATTCAGGTATGTCTCAAGGATCTGGTCCTTGTCGTAATGAAACTCGAGCAGTAATGCCATGATAGCTTCATTCATTTTTCGCCACAGGTTGCGATCAGCCGTAAGGAACATGTTCTTTACCAGCTGCTGTGTAATGGTGCTTCCGCCCTGTACGGTTTTGCCCGCCTTGATGTTTTCGACCAGTGCCCTGGCTATTGATTTCGGGTCTATGCCCAGGTGCTCAAAGAATCTTCTGTCCTCGACCATGACCAGCATCTGCAGGAACATGTCCGGCGCATTATCAAGCCTGACCAGGATGCGGTCCTCGCCATGTGCAGGAAAGATTCCGGTGATATAAACCGGGTCAAGCCGTATTACCGTGATTGCTTTCCTGGTGTATAAATCATGCAGACCGGAGACCGTATCGCCATTGATATCGATGCGTATTTCGTTACTTTCTTCAGAGCCATCCCAGAACCTGAAAGCCCTGGTTTTAATTTCAAAATGGCTGTCCCAGTGGTGGAAGCGTCCAGTCCTGGCAGGCGGCTGAGTGACACCCTGGTAGTCAAGACTTTCTAGTTCGAACAACAGTTCTTCCACGGTAATTTTTTTGCCGACATACAGTTCCAGCGGCCTGGCAAAAACCCGGGCCGGCAGTGACCACAGACGCCCTGTAAAGCGGTCAACTACGCGGTAGTCGAGCCATATTACGTAAAGCGTGGCGATCAGAAATGATGCGATAGCGAACCAGCCAAGCGCGCGTTTGCTGGGTCTGTATTTCACAGGAATACGCGAACCTTGCTTACGCTTTTTCCGGGCAGGTGATTTTCGGCGGGAAGTGGTCTTTCTGGATTTTCTTCTGGTCACTTTTTATGGATACAGCAATGATTTTTAGTAATTAAGATCTGATATTACACTAATTAGTCCACTAATTATTAGCCGCAAACAACGCAAAAAGCGCGAACAGTGCAAACCGTTTTATGTTTAAAATTCAACGACCAATTAGTGTTCTTTGCTTATTTCGCGGCCAAAATAAAGATACATACTATGCGATCGAATCAATACCAGTTCAATTGTCTGATTTTACTCACCGATCACCTTAAGGAGGTATTAAAATAAGTCCACAGATGAACGCAGATAAACACAGATGTATAGAAGCTTAAAAACATCTTTATCTGTGTTTATCTGCGTTCATCTGTGGATTAAAGTTTTTATTTGCACGTTTTTTACGGCGGACATTTCTGACTATAAACGAAACAGCCCGGATAATCCGGGCTGTTGAGATGTAACGTTACTGGTATTAACTATCTACAGGTAGAGAGGAACTTGGCCGATTTACCGGAACACGGGTCCGACTCGAACTTCGCTTTCTTATCTTCCTCTTTCTGCTTGCGCTGCTCTATAACAGCCTTGCGCTTCTGTTCAGCTTCAGCCTCTCTTTGTGCCATCAAGCGCTGTTGCTGGGCCTGTTTTTCTGCGGCCTTGCGCTCGGCTTCGCGCTGTTGTACCAGCTGTTTGTCCTGTTCGGCTTTGGCAACTTGCTGTTGTTTGCGTTTTTCCGCGTCTCGCTGTGCTTCAAGTTGCTTGCGTTCCTCGTCCTTGCGTTTTGCTTCTTGCTGCTGGCGTGCTTTTCGTTCTGCATCCTTTTTGGCTCTCGCCTGGGCACCCTGCTGCGAATCATTAACCCGCGCGATCTCTGACTCTGCTGCAGTTATCCCGACCAGTGAAGCCTTGCCCAGCCAGTCGAGTGCCTTGCCGTTGTTCTGTTTCAGGCCGACACCGCGTGATTGCATCAGACCGACATAATACTGGGCATAACCGTCACCGGCTTTGGCTGCTTTTGTCAGCTCATCCAGCCTGGGCTTGTTATTCTTGGTGACGCCATTTTTCTTCAGGTCCTTGTAAAGCAGGTTATAACCGGCCGCCTGGTTTCCCTGGGCAGCCGCCTTGTTGATCCACTTTATCGCCTCTTCCTTGTTTTGTTTAACACCGCGGCCGCTTTCGTACATCTCGCCGACCTTGAACTGCGCCTCGGCATTGCCTTTCTTGGCCAGCTTCATCTGGAAATCAAACACCATGTCCGCCTGTGCGCCGGAAATTTCTGTTAGAAATACAACGACAGCCAGCAACACAGTATGCAGCAGTGCGGTCTTCCAGTTTTTTCGTGGCAGCAAGCCTGAGCTGTCGAATATTGGCTGTTGATGGCTATTACTGTTACTCTTCATCTTTATATGCCTGCCCAGCATTGCCCGGCAATGCCGGGTGCTGGCGGTTGTTAAACGTATAGTTGTTTAACTCATTTCTCCCTGGAACAATTCCTAGAAAATCACGTCCAGTGCAATACTGGCGATACCGACCTTGTCTTTAGGTGGCGCCAGGGTGAAATCCGAATTGAACAAACCATAGTTGATACCTAACGGGTTGTTGGTTGATGCCAGTTCGCTAGGATCGTTCTCGACATCGACTACAGAGTACTCAAACTTCAATGCCGAGCTGTCGTTGACTTCGTAGCGCAGACCGGCAGTGATCGAGCTCTGTACTGCAATCGGGAAGTTGAATAACGGAGTACCACCAGGTACAGCGCCTAAAGGCGTGTTACAGGTTGTTTCCGATGCCGCACATGAAACAGCGCCCGGTGTGTAAGTAGATGCTTTACCATCAATGGTGGCATAGGTCAGGTGTGGCAGCCACTTACCGATACGGTATCCCAGCGTAGTATACCAGGCATCCTGGTCACCGAACGGGCGTGCCAGGGTATCGGTGGTGGTTCGCTCCTGCCATTCGGCATAGACAACCACGTTAGCAAGATCAAGGTTCAGACCGGCGGAGGTCACTTCACAGTCACCCTTACCATTCAGGTCAACATCAGTAGCGAAACCGAATGCCGTTGGCACATTTACAAGTCCTCCAAATGTTTTTACTTCACACTGGAAAGTACTGGCGTGAACGGTATAACCGCGGCCGGCATATTTGACATCGATACCATAAATGTTTTCCGCCTCAAAGTAAGCCTGGCCCTGGGTGTTGGGAATATCATCACGGTTAGATCCGATGTAAGGCTGGAACGACAGGGTGCCCGGGCCCACGGGGAACGCCAGCAGCAACTCGGCACCGTTTACCGTGTTCAGCGGGTTATTCAGGTAATACACCTCAACCGGCGGACGAATCCAGGGATAGGCAAAACCGACTTCGACGTAATCGTTGACCAGGTACACCGGCTGCTTGATCTTGCCGGCGCGCAGGCTGATCCAGTCGGCAAACTCGTAATCGGCGTAGGCCCATTCGATAATGGCGTCGAAGTTGCTGTTGGTGCCTCGACCCAGCAACTGGGCAACAACCTTCATGTTTTCACTGACTTCAGATGTAATCTGCAGACCGAAACGGGTGTCGGTCTCGAACGTCAGGTCCTGGGTAATACCGCGGTCACCCAGGCTGCCGATGTAGACGTTCTCACGCCCGCCTGCAGCAGGATTGTCTTTGTTGGTGTCATCATCATGAATCGCAGCACCAACGGTGAAGAAGCCGTCGAACTGGATCGCATGTACCGAAGCACTTGCCAGCATCGCAATGCTGAAAGCTGATAATTTACGTAAAAATGGACTCATCTCCTCAATACCCCATGTTATTTTTCTAATACATGATTATTTTTGTAATTCTTATTTTGGTAATTCGTAGTACTTTTCAATACGTGATATATAGAAGGTAGCCCATAATCGGGCTTTATCAAGGCTAGCTGACGAAATGGCAGTGAACGGGTATGAGCGGTCTAAGCACCTGTTTATACAGGTGAAGTTGGGAAACCGGCAGGCTAGCGTTTTTTACGTTTACGCTCGCGTTTCTTGATGTGCTGGATCATGCGGTTACGCTTGAATTGCTGGCGTTGCGACAGCTTGTTTTTCCTCTCGGCGAAGGGATTGGTGCCGCCTTTAAATTCAATTTTTATCGGGGTACCCACCGACTTGATGGCGTCGATAAAGTAATTGGTCAGGTAGCGCTGGTAGCTCGCCGGTACCTGGTCGGTCTGGTTGCCGTGGATGATGATGCGCGGCGGATTAACACCCCCCTGGTGGGCGTAGCGCAGCTTGAGTCGACGGCCGCGCACCAGCGGCGGCTGATGCGCCTCCATGGCCTGCTCGAGAATGCGCGTCAACTTCGGTGTCGAAAGATCCCGGGTGGCAGATTCATAGGCGCGGTCAATGGCTGCATATAACTTGCCGACGTTGGAGCCGTGCAAGGCGGAAACATAGAATATTTCGGCAAAGCGGATAAAAACCAGCTGTTTATCGACGTCGGCGCGGATTTTGTCTTTTTGATAATCGTCCAGGCCGTCCCATTTATTGATCACCAGTACCAGTGCCCGCCCCGCTTCCAGGATAAAGCCGAGTAAATGCAGGTCCTGATCGGCAATTTCCTTTTGCGCATCCATCATCATCACCACCACATTGGCCTCTTCAATGGCCTGCATGGTTTTGATGACGCTGAACTTTTCTACCGCTTCGTGTACTGACCTGCGCCTGCGCACGCCTGCGGTATCGATCAATGTATAGCGTTTATCATCGCGCTCGAACGGAATGTAGATACTGTCACGCGTCGTACCCGGCATATCAAACACGAGCACACGTTCTTCTCCCAGCACACGATTGACCATGGTTGATTTACCGACGTTGGGTCTGCCGACAAACGCGACCTTGATGCCACGCTCTTCATCAATCCCGGGCTCATCCTGTTCAAACGGCTGCAGCACTTTTTCAAGCAGTAACTTGATACCGCGGTTTTGGGACGCGGCAATTGCTACCGGATCACTCAAACCCAGCGCATAGAATTCACTGGCGACCATTGTGGCATCGACGCCATCGGTCTTGTTCAAAACCAGGTAGACTGTTTTGCCGGTGCGCCGAATATGCGCTGCAATATTCTCATCGGCAGCGGTCATGCCATCGCGTGCGTCTACAAGAAAAAGAACAACACTGGATTCTTCGATGGCATGCAGCGTCTGTGTCGCCATATGCTCATCAAGCTCTTCGCTTTCTCCACTGAGACCGCCGGTATCGATAACAATAAAATTTTTATCGTCGAAACTGCCGTGACCATATTTGCGATCGCGCGTGAGTCCGGGATAGTCCGCGACCAGGGCGTCGCGACTTTGGGTCAGGACATTAAATAACGTCGACTTGCCAACATTCGGGCGACCAACGAGTGCAATAACAGGCTTCATGTGAAATACACCGGAAACACATGCCCGTTATTATTCAAATAATTCTTCATCGGTATACACTGCGGATTCACCGATATTATAAGCAGATAGACCGCCATCTCGAGACAGTACCAGTACCCTGTCACCATCCACAATCGGTGGTACAAGGATGCCATAAGCATCAACTCGTTCGCGGGCTACAAAGCCACCATCGAATCGTGATATCACATGAAGGTAACCTTCAAAGTCGCCGACAACCAGGAAGTCCTTGTAAATTACCGGCCGTGTGACGCTGCGCGCCTGCAGCTTGTCCTGCTTCCACAAGGTGGCACCGTTGTTTCGATCCAGCGCCCATACATGGCTGCGATCATCCGTGCTATAGACTGCGTCAGTACCGACACTGACACCGGTATTACTTGAGAAAGACCGCGCCCACAAAAACTGGCCGCGAGTTACATCTAACGCAGCTATGCGCCCGTGATAACTGGATGCATAAAGTATGCGTCCATAAAGCTCGGATCGGCCGTCGATATCGACCAGGCGCTGAATTTCGGAGCGGCCCTCCGGCACGGTGAGGGCAACGTCCCAGGCAACTTCACCATCGATGGGTGACATCGCGATTAAACGACCACTTTCAAGACCGGTGTAAAAATGGTTTCGAGACAGTATCGGCGGACTGCTGCCACGCAGTGTTAATGCCGGAATGGTTTTTGAATAATTCCAGTTGATCTTGCCGGTTTTTATATCAACACCCAGGATCTGGCCATCTGCCGTACGCACCAGCACCATGCTATTGTTATAAACGACAGGCCTGGCAAGAATCTCGCTGGGCACCGGGGTGCGCCACAAAATTTCATTGTTGCTTGCACTAACGGCGATGAGTTCACCATTACGGCTTCCGACCAGCCATACGTCTTCAGTACCACCAACACCGCCACTGAGTGGTATGTCCAGTTTGATCTCCGCCAGTTCGTCACCATCTTCGAGGTCATAGACATTCAGCGTACCATTACGACCCGCGGTAACGATTCTGTCTTTCAACAACAGGGGTTCGATAAACAGGTATTGTTGTCCAATGCTGTCGTCGGTAGAAACAGACCACTGCAATTCCAGGTTATACGTTTGCTTGAATTCTGTTAGCTCGGTCGGCGGCTCGGCATTATCTTCATCGCCACAGGCAGTTATCAGCACAACACTGACCAGTAACAGAATATATCGACTGAGTTTCATCTTACCGGTTCGATCGCTCAGGTATTATCGAGATCGGAGCTGCCCAGGTCCTGGCGCTTTAATCTCAACCAGCGACTCGCATCTCCGCCAGCTGCATTGATAGCCTTGTCATAGGCAACACGCGCCTGCGCGATCTCGCCTTTAGCCACGTACAGATCACCCTTCAGTTCTTCATAACCCGCAGTAAACCCTGCTGGATGATCGATCAGCAAAGCGGCTTCTGCTTCATCGTATTTTTTCTGTGCGATCAGGATTCTCGCCAGCCTGAGCTTCGCCACATGCTGCACGTCGCTTTCTGTCGAGTTTTCACTTGCCCATCTCAAGTGCATCAAGGCTGAGTCGACATCATTATTTTCATATTCATACTTTGCCTGGGCCATGGATACCAGTGCCGCATAAGGCGTATCCGAGTATTCATTCCGGATAATGTCGGCCTTGTTGATATGCGCATCGTCAAGCCTGTTATTGGCTACCCGTATCTGCACAGCCTGGTAAAGATCACTGGCCTCGGCCGAATGATCAGTCTGATACGACATATATTCACGCCAGCCCAGCAATGCTCCAACACCAATACCCAGACCCAGCACCAGTGACGCACCGTTTTCTTTCCACCATTTTTTTATGGCTTCAATCTGTTGATCTTCACTTTCAAACTCTTCCATCGTCTATACCTGATTATTTTCTAGAAATTTGCTTATCTCGCCCTGGCGGACAGATTGCTGTTGTTGTTGCTCACGCAGGAATTTCACCGTCACTGTATCTTCAGCCATTTCATTTTCACCCAGTATCAATGCAATCGCCGCCCCTGATTTATCCGCTTTTTTCATCTGGCTTTTGAAAGAACCACCGCCACAGTTCGACACAATTTTCAGCCCGGGGTTCTCATCCCGCAGTCTCTCGGCAAGAGCCATCCCCTTGCGCGAACTCGATTCACCCTGCAGCAGCAGGTAAATGTCAGGATAATCCTGCGGGATATCGACACTTGCGGCTTCGCGTAATGCCAGCAAACGTTCAATACCCAGCGCAAAGCCGGATGCGGGTGTCGCCTTGCCGCCAAGCTGCTCCACCAGGCCGTCATAACGGCCGCCGGCGCACACCGTACCCTGTGCACCCAGCTGGTCTGTAACCCACTCGAACACGGTCTTGCAGTAATAGTCCAGTCCGCGTACCAGCCGGGTGTTGATGGTATATTCAATACCTGCATCATCCAGGTAAAGCTTGAGCTGCTCAAAATGTTCAGCCGATTCAGTATCAAGATAATCCAGCAGCGATGGCGCCTTGCTGATCATTCCCTGCATTTGAGGGTTCTTGCTATCCAGTATGCGCAACGGGTTGCTGTCGAGCCTGCGCAAACTGTCTTCATCCAGCTGGTCTCGATTGGCATTGAGATAATCCACCAGGGTATCGCGATATCTCACTCGCGCCTGATTACTGCCCAGTGTGTTCAACTCCAGCCTGATGTCATCAAGCTGCAGCAGCTTCCACAGACGTGCACTCATAATAATAAGTTCAGCATCAATATCGGGATCTGCAATACCAAAAGTTTCGACGCCGAACTGGTGAAACTGGCGATAGCGCCCCTTTTGTGGCCGCTCGTGGCGGAACATCGGCCCCATATACCACAACCGCTGTACCTGGTTGTGCAAAATACCGTGCTGGATGCCGGCACGAACGCAACCCGCAGTACCCTCCGGACGTAATGTCAGCATATCGCCATTGCGATCCTCGAAAGTGTACATTTCTTTTTCAACAATATCAGTCACTTCACCGATAGAACGGCTGAACAGATCGGTCGATTCAACCGCAGGCATGCGTATTTCACGGTAGCCATACATTGCCATCAAATCCCTGATGACCTGCTCGAAGGCCTGCCACTGGTATGATTCATCGGGCAAAACATCGTGCATTCCACGGATGGACTGTATGGTTTTAGACATGTCTGAAATCAGGTTATCTGTTAATGAAATCGCGCGCGGCCATTCTCGACCGAGATCTTGAACTGGGCAATATTATTGGATCGGATGTACTTTGTCATATCGATATCGGTTGAATTCAGGCTCAGACTGACCACGGGCGCATTACCCAGGAATACCTCAAACGGCGCCTGGCCGGTAAGATTCAGCTCCCGCCCCGGTACAATCATGCCGTAGAATAATTGAATATCATTGGCGTCGACAATTTCCGCCCATGACTCCTGCTCCGCACTCAGAACCATGATATCACCACCCGTGATGGGCTGCGGCTTTGGCACAGGCATAATGTCTTCAATCGTCGTTGCGCTGACGGCTTCATCAGCCACTTCTTCAGGCTGGATCTCGATCTCCTGCTGTGAAGAATTGTCGGCTTCTTCAACAGGTTCAACTGTAGATTGCTCTTCCTCAACGGGCACGAGCCCTGGATCTTCAATCAACGGCTCGTCTGCAGCAACTTCTGACTGCTGCTCTATCTGTGGTGCTTGAGGCGGCAATTGCGTCATTGCACCATCGTCGCCGGCCTGGCTGGCCTGTTCGATTCTTTCTGTTCTTTCGATGTAATAGCTGTAGACAGCATAAAACAGCACCACTGCCGCCAGCACTATAATCAGTACCGAAATCATTTTGATAACCGGGGACTGGCTGTTCGCCCCATCCGGTGAGGGTGGTCTTGGAACAAGCTCTGATTCAAGCTCATGCGGGACTTCTTCCTCGAACTCACTGAGTATCTTTTCTTCCGACAACCCCAGCAACCTGGCATATGAGCGTACATATCCCTGCACAAATGTTACCGGCGGCAACATATCCAGGGCCGAGTCTTCTATTGCCTCAACAGTTTCCTCGTTGAGGTTCAAAGCCCTCGCAGCCTCTTCAATACTCATGCCTGCTTTTTCACGGGCGAGCATCAACTGCTGCCCAAAGGCAGCAGGTTCATGAATATCGAGTTCGCTATTCTCGGATTCGCTCATTACGTGCCATTTCCTCTAGCATGCCTGCTTCATCAGAATCGGGATAATCTTGTAACAGTTGTCTCGAATATTTCAGATAATGATCTTGCGCACCGAGCGCTTTTTCAGACTGGACCTGAAGCCATAAACTTTCTGCACTGGGCCTGGCGACTGCATGATAGCGCTGAATATATGCCCTGGCCATCAGGTATTTTTGCGTCTTGACACCTATTTCAGCCATGGAGAAAAGCGCACTTGAATAGTTGGGCTGGTCTCGCAGTGCCCTGCGTAACATTTTTTCTGCCTGCGCGTAATCTCCCTTGTCAAGTAGACAGGTGCCGGCATTAGCATACGCAAGGTATGGTGTTTCGTAAAAAGGATCTTCATAGGCCTGCCTGATTTCTTTCAGTGCTTCATCATAACGTCCCATCTGGCATAACAATCCGCCATAGTTGTTATGTGTGTTCGGATCATTTGACTTGATATCCAGTGCTTCCAGGTAATACGCCTCAGCCTGGTCGAATTCATTCACCTTTCTTTTCAAGTAGGCATATGATGTATAGGCATTGACATTATCGGGATCCTGCTCGATGGCTTTTTCCAGTTTTTCTTGTGCAATTCCGAACTGGTCCCTTTCAATGTAGCCAATCGCCAGCTGTACATTCAGCGCAGCCGCCTGTACAAGGTCAGGCTCCTGGACTTTCCTTTCAACCACGATATCCTTCTTGCTTGTACAGGCAGATAGTCCGGTGATTGTTATTATTAGTATGATCCGGATCAGTTGAGTCATGTTTGCATTCCGATTCTGGGTTCCTCAAATCGACGGTGGCGTCGGCTTTTATCTTCTATTTTACCAACTAGTTGTCCGCAGGCCGCATCAATATCGCCCCCCCTGGTACGACGTACAACAGTGGTAATGCCTGCATCAGCCAGTAGTTTATTAAACCGCTCTACCCGTTTTCGTGGTGAAGTTTTGTAACCCGAACTTTCAAACGGGTTGAACGGTATCAAATTCATTAATGTCGGTATTCCTTTTACCAGTTTTATCAGTTGTTGTGCATCTTGATCCGTGTCATTCACACCATCAAGTAAAACATATTCAAAGGTTATTCTGCTGCGCGCACTTTGTTTATCGATAAAACGCCGGCATGCCGCCATCAACGCCTGCAGCGGATATTTTTTGTTTAAGGGCACCAGGCTGTTGCGCAATTTGTCATCGGCAGCATGCAGCGACACCGCAAGACGCATATCGAGCATATCACCCAGCCTGTCTATTGCCGGTACCACGCCAGCGGTACTGACCGTTACCCGGCGCTTACTAAGCCCATAGGCAAAGTCATCCATCATAATGCGAACAGCACGCACGACATTGTCGAAATTGAGCAGTGGTTCACCCATACCCATTAAAACAATGTTGGTGACCTTGCGCCCCGGCTTCTTCTCTTCATCGATCAGGCGTGAAGCCAGCCAGACCTGTGAAATGATTTCTGCCGTGCTCAGGTTGCGATTAAAACCGCGACGGCCGGTTGAACAAAAACTGCAATCCAGTGCACACCCGACCTGTGACGAAACACACAGGGTGCCACGATCATCTTCTGGAATATAGACGGTTTCGATGCGATTGCCATCATCAAGTTGCAGCAGCCACTTGCGGGTGCCATCAACAGACGTTGCATCATAGACAACTTCAGGCAAGTGAATGACGGTATTATTCTGCAAATGATCACGCAATGCCTGCGAGAGGTTGGACATTTGCTGGAAATCTGTGACGCCTTTCTGGTGTATCCACTGGATGACCTGGCTGGCCCTGAAGGATTTTTCTCCGATTTCAGAGAAATATTCTTCCAGCCCCTGCCTGTCGAGGTCAAGCAGGTTCAGCACTGTTGCTGACACACTGTTTTGTTGCGCGGTCACTGTTTTCATCGGGTGATAAGTATATTCGATAAGCCCCCGATTTTACGCGGGTTTTAGCTGTTTAGAAAGGATTCAGCAGGATATTTCATGATCTGTGGAATTTACTCCTTCTCCTCGATCCAGGCCATCTGTATCGCCTCAAGAATGCGCTCTCCGGAATGCTCGGGATCATCATCAAACTCATCCAGTTCCAGCACCCAGTTGCGCAGATCGACAAAATTCACATGTATTGGATCCACATCAGGGAATTTATCATGCAGTTCGATTGCAATATCCAGTGAATCCACCCATTTCAAACCCATATGCAAGCCCTCATTCAATCATCAATACCAGGTTTCAATCTATCGGTTTTTTAAATTCAACTCTCGCTGAGGCGCAGAGGCCGCAGAGAAAAAATTTTTGTTGAGTGATTGTATACGTTAATAATACTCTGCGTACTCTGCGTACTCTGCGTACTCTGCGGCTCTGCGAGAGAAAAAGTACTTAATAGCTACATGACGCACTTTCAGATCCAGCTCACAATTGATCGAAATAACCGCTCTAATGGTTTTCCGAGACCATGTTGATCGTATACTTTGGTATCTCGATGACGAGGTCTTCATCGCCCACGATGGTCTGGCAGCTCAACCTTGAATCCGGTTCAAGCCCCCAGGCCTTGTCCAGCATGTCATCTTCATCATCACTGTTTTCATTAAGCGAGTCCATGCCTTCACGTATATAGACATGACATGTTGTGCAGGCACATGATTTTTCACATGCATGCTCAATTTCAATCCCGCTCTGCAATGCAGCATCACATATCGTGGTTCCGGCTTCCGCATCGATTACCATTCCTTCCGGGCACAACTCTTCATGCGGCAAAAATACTATCTGCGGCATCAACCTGTTCCCCTGTTCTTTACTGTTTTGTTCATAATTACTTTATGACTAGTCCTCTGTAGCATACTCGTCGATCGAGTGGCCCTTCATTGCCTTGCGGATACTCGTGTTCATGCGTCGTGCAACAAAATCCTCGCAAGCTGCTTCCACTTCTGCAATGGCTTTTTTAATCAACTCTGGATCATCGCCTGCCCTGGCCGTAACCAGTTGCTCACGCGCGTCTGGTATCGATTTTTTTTCATCATCCGTTAATAAGTCGCCATCAGCTTTAATTGCCGAATCCAGCGCTTCGACAACTCGCTCGGCTTCAACCTGCTCTTCTCGCAGTGTTCTGGCCAGCATATCTTCTTCAGCATGGTCCATTGAGGAACGAAGCATCGATTCAATTTCCTCGTCAGTAAGACCATAAGATGGTTTTACATCGACACTGGCCTCTGTGCCGCTGTTCTCTTCACGCGCATGCACACTCAACAGCCCATCGGCATCCACCTGGAACGTCACACGTATACGCGGCGCCCCGGCAACCTGTGGCGGAAACCCGCGCAGCTCAAAATGCGCCAGTGAGCGACAATCTGACACCAGCTCGCGCTCACCCTGCACCACATGCAGGGCCATAGCGGTCTGACCATCCTTGTAAGTGGTGAATTCCTGTGCGCGCGCAACAGGGATAGGCGTATTGCGGTGAATTATTTTCTCAGACAAACCGCCCATTGTTTCAATACCAAGTGACAAGGGGATGATGTCAAGCAGCAGCATATCTTCATCGGATTTATTACCTGCGAGCACATCTGCCTGCAATGCAGCGCCAATAGCTACTACCTTGTCAGGGTTAATACTGACCAATGGCTCACGTTCAAAAAACTCACCAACTTTGTTACGCACATGTGGAACACGTGTAGAACCACCGACCATGACTACCTCAATGATATCCTGGTTAGCAATATCAGCGTCACGAAGTGCTCGCCGGCATGACATAAGGGTCTTGCGTATCATCGGCTCAATCAAGCTATTCATCTGCTCACGTGACAGGCTGCCATTCCATTGGATCTCGTCAGTATCGATTGATATATCGGCCTGTGTTTGCTCAGTCAGTACTTCTTTGGCGTCTCTTGATGCACCCATCAGCAACCTGACCAGTTGCGGCTCCGGGTCACCTTCATAGTCAGCCTGCTGCAGAATCCACTCGGCAATCACATGGTCGAAATCATCACCGCCCAGCGCACTGTCACCACCGGTGGCAAGCACTTCAAACACACCGTAATTCAATCGCAGTATGGAAATGTCAAAGGTACCGCCGCCAAGATCATAAACAGCGATGACGCCTTCCCGGCCTGAATCCAGGCCATACGCCACGGCCGCAGCTGTTGGCTCGTTGAGTAAACGTAGAACATTCAGACCCGCCAGACTTGCTGCATCTTTAGTTGCCTGCCTCTGCGCCTCATCAAAATAGGCCGGGACAGTAATTACGGCCCCGTGCAATTCATCCCCCAATGTTATAACCGCCCTGTCCTTTAGCGCTTTTAGTATTTCTGCTGACACCTC
Organism: uncultured Thiotrichaceae bacterium; assembly: GCA_964600755.1. GTDB lineage: Bacteria > Pseudomonadota > Gammaproteobacteria > SZUA-229 > SZUA-229 > JABDQW01. The sequence goes on along the minus strand of CAZRKQ010000013.1, from coordinate 14,735 downwards.
GGTCGCACTGACATCACCGCCCCTGGTATGTATGCGGGGAACCGCCTTGTCCTCATCGGCAAAGTGATACGGCAGCTTGTTGCCGAGAAGACGCAAGTCACTGACGCCCCGGCCCATAAAACGCTTGACTGAAACAATGGTGTTCATCGGGTCTGTAATCGCATGTTGTGCAGCAACAGCGCCTACTTCCACACCATTCTCCAGGTAACGAACAATTGAAGGAAGAAGATGGCCACCGTTTTCGTCAGGCAGTGTCTGCACTTCACCACTGCGAACTGTCGATACCAGTGAGTTTGTCGTGCCCAGGTCAATACCTACAGCCAATCGATGCTGGTGTGGTGCTGTAGACTGCCCTGGTTCTGATATCTGTAATAACGCCATTCGTCCTCACATCAACTCATCTTCAATACTTGCAGCAATTTCTTCAATCTCATTTTTTGCCTTGAATAAAAATTGTAACTTTCTTACAACTTCTCTTGCATCATCGAGTTCCTCTGATGCATATGCGCGCTTGAATTCATCTGCCATATTATCCATATTCGACTTAACATCAGCCGACATGGTATCAAGCTCCGCAAGCGGGTCATTTTGCTCACGTATACGCTCCAGCTTCTCACGCATTTCCATTTGCTCCATCAGAAAAGATGCATCCATCGTAGTTTCATTATCCATTGAAAAATCCACGCCCTTGAGCTGCAGTAAATACGTCGCACGCTCAACCGGATGCTTAAGCGTATGCAGCGCCTGGTTAATTAATGAAGTTTGCTGCATTGATATTCTGCGTTCCTGCGAACTTGCATTAGCGTATTTGTCAGGGTGAACAGCCTTCTGCAAATCCCGATACCGATGCTGCACCTGATCGAGATCAACATCATAGGAAACGGGAATTTCGAATAGTTCGAAATAATTGATTGGCAGGGCATTCGTCATCACATGCAACTATTTAACTCAATGCGATAACCATTGCTATTGAAATAACTAAATCGTGAAACTTTCACCACACCCGCATTGAGCTTTCTCATTCGGGTTATTGAATCTGAAACCCTCGTTAAGGCCTTCTTTGGCGAAATCCAGCTCGGTACCATCAATATACACCAGGCTTTTCCTGTCCACGATTACCTTGACGCCATTATCCTCAAACACTTCGTCTTCAGGACTCAACTCGTCAACGAACTCGATAACATAAGCCATACCGGAGCAGCCTGTTGTTTTAACACCGAGACGCAACCCTATTCCCTTGCCACGATTAGCAAGGAAGTCGTTAACGCGATCAGCAGCAGCTTGTGTAACAGTAACAGCCATATACTATTCTCTATTCAGGATTTCTTTTGCATGTAATCTTTAACAGCAGCATTAATAGCATCTTCAGCCAGAACTGAACAATGTATTTTTACCGGGGGTAAAGCCAGCTCTTCTGCAATAGCCGTATTCTTGATGGCCCTGGCCTGGTCCAGTGTTTTACCTTTAACCCATTCGGTTAAAAGCGAACTTGAAGCTATTGCACTACCACATCCATAGGTTTTAAATACAGCATCTTCAATAACACCATCATCGCCAACCTTGATCTGCAGCTTCATCACATCACCACAGGCCGGCGCGCCAACCATCCCGGTACCCACGTTATCTTCATCTTTATTAAAAGAACCAACGTTACGCGGATTCTCGTAATGATCCAGAACCTTCTCACTATAAGCCATTTTCAGTTCCCCTAAATCTTAATCTTTAGACACCGATTTTTCTTAAATGATCAATGTATATCGGTGCATGAATAAATCGTTTTTCCCAGTCCCTAGTACCTAGAACCCAGCCCCTGCTTTAATGTGCTGCCCACTCAATGGATTCCAGGTCGATACCGTCTTTATACATGTCCCACAAAGGTGACAACTCGCGCAGCTTCTCCACCGCAGTGCGAACATGGTCAATCGTGTAATCAACATCTTGTTCGCTTGTGAAACGGCCTATGGAAAAGCGAATTGAGCTGTGCGCGAGCTCGTCATTTCTGCCAAGCGCCCTGAGCACATAACTTGGCTCCAACGATGCCGAAGTACAGGCACTGCCAGATGATATCGCCAGATCCTTGAGCGCCATCAACAGACTTTCACCCTCGACGAAGTTAAAGCTGATATTTATATTTCCCGGAATGCGCTGATCCAGGTCTCCATTCACGTACACCTCTTCCATGTCTTTCAATCCATCCCAGAGCCGGTCCCGCAATGTATGAATACGATCACTTTCTGCTTCCATCTCTTCCCTGGCGATACGAAATGCTTCGCCCATACCCACTATTTGATGTGTCGCAAGTGTGCCTGAACGCATTCCGCGTTCGTGCCCGCCGCCGTGCATCTGCGCCTCCAGTCGCACGCGTGGTTTCCTCTGCACATACAATGCACCTACGCCTTTTGGCCCGTACACCTTGTGCGCAGAGAAACTCATTAAATCGACTTTAAGTTCTTCAAGATTGATGGCGACTTTACCGGGGCTTTGTGCCGCATCAACATGGTAAAGAATTTTTCTGCTGCGGCAGAGCTCACCAATCGCAGCGATGTCCTGGATAACACCGATTTCGTTATTCACGTGCATGATAGAAACCAGAATAGTGTCATCACGCAGCGCATCTTCGAGCTTGTTCAGGTCCACCAGACCGTCTGGCTCCGGGTCCAGGTAGGTGACTTCATAACCTTCGCGCTCAAGTTGGCGACAGGTATCAAGCACTGCCTTGTGTTCTGTTTTGCAAGTAACGATGTGATTTCCGTTCTTCTTGTAAAAATGAGCAACACCCTTGATTGCCAGGTTATCTGATTCGGTAGCACCCGAGGTGAACACGATTTCCTTGGGATTAGCACCAACCAGGGTTGCAATATTCTTACGCGCCTCCTCGACGGCAGCTTCCGCTTCCCAGCCATAGGCATGACTGCGTGATGCCGGGTTACCGAACACGCCTTCACGGGTCAGGTAGCTACACATTTTCTCAGCAACACGCTCGTCAACTGGCGTCGTTGCCATATAGTCGAGGTATATAGGATGTTTGTCACTCACGTCGTTTGCCTCTTAAACATTGGCAGCCATCATTACTGCCGATTTACTTGTTGTGTCAATTATCTCGCCCAAAGCCCGTAGCAGTTTTTCTACATCAGCGATTGAATTGTCTTTACCAAAACTGACTCGTACCGAACTTAATGCAAGTTCGTCAGCCACACCCATGGCCTTGAGCACATGGCTCGGTTCCGTCTTGCCACTGGTGCAAGCCGAACCACTTGATACAGCGATACCCATTCGATCAAGCTGCATCAACAGCGTTTCGCCATCAAAACCCGAAACGCCAAACTGCACGGTGTTCGGCAAGCGTTCAGCGTTTTGCGCAAACACTGTTACTGACGGCATTTGCGCCAGTCCTCGTTCAAGCGCCTTTCGCAAATTCAGCGTATGCGCGGTACGGTCACTTAACTCTTTTTTCGCAAGCTCGGCCGCAGCACCGAAACCTGCAATTGCAGGCACATTCTCGGTACCTGCTCTTAATCTGTGTTCTTGCGCGCCACCATGCATCAACGCATGCAACGGTAGACGCTTGTCTACTATCAAGGCGCCGGCACCAAGTGGGCCATACAATTTATGCGAGGATATTGTCATCGCATGCACGTCCCAGTCTTTAAAGCTGACCTCAATCTTGCCAGCAGCCTGTGATGCATCAGTGTGAAACCAGATTTTGTTTCTAGCGGCTATTTCAGCCAGTGAACGAATGTCCTGTATCACTCCGGTTTCATTATTGGCGCTCATCACCGAAACCAGCCTGGTATCCGGCCTGATTGCCTGCTCCAGTAATTGCGCAGTAACCTTGCCATCCTCGTCAACGGCGATGTAATCGACGGCACATTCATCACCAAGGTCTGCCGCGGGCTCAAGCATGGACATGTGCTCAACCATGCTTAGTGCCATCCTGTGAATATCCGCTGATGCAGCTGCACCTTTCACCAGCAAGTTATTGGCTTCAGTGCCACCGCTGGTAAATACAACCTGGTCAGGATGTGCATCGACCAGTTGCGCAACCTGCTCACGCGCTCTTTCTATCGCGTCCTTTTGCATGCGCCCAAAGCGGTGCAGGCTGGATGGATTACCCACCATTGACTGCATTACCGGCAACATGGCCTGTAGCACGTCTGCGTGTAACGGCGTGGTCGCATTATGGTCTAGATAGACAGCCATGGCACCGTTCTGCGTTATGCGGCGTTTACCTGTACCTTGTCCTGCCTGATTGACACTTCCTGTACTTTTTCATTTGCCATCATTTCAGCCAACGAAATTCCATCAAGGAATGTGCGGATTTCACTGCTTAATTCATTCCACAAATCGTGGGTCAGGCACTGGTAATCACCCTGACAGTTTTCGGTATCATCACAGGCAGCGACCTGGCAGCTTTCGTCAACAGCCAGGATCACGTCGGAAACGCTGATATCAGCCGCATCGTGATTCAGTGTATAGCCGCCACCGGGACCACGGGTACTTTTGACGACTCCGTTGCGGCGCAATCTGGCAAATAACTGCTCAAGATAAGATAGAGAAATATGCTGCCGCTCAGATATGGCCGCCAGTGAAACAGGGCCATTATCCGCATGGAAAGCCAGATCCAGCACAGCGGTTACCGCATATCGGCCTTTAGTTGTAAGACGCATAAAATTTACCTGTCAGTCTGAACAGGTCAATTTTACTTAATTCCGACTAAATTAGTCAACTATTTACCTGACTAATTTAGTCAAGTATTTTCAGATCAGCCAGGGTCTACTCACTCTCGATTTTCTCGGGCTCGGCTTCCTCGGCCTTTTCGACGGAATGGATCTCGCAAGGACCAAGATCCGGCAGGTTGGATACATCAATCTCTGTGCCCAGCTGCTTCAGCGCGGCACACATGGTTTGCATTTTTTCATCCATAACATGAATATGATCCAGCATTCTGTTAATCGCAGTCGCAACCGGGTCTGGCGCCTCCCTGGTGGCGCCGTAGGCGTCAAATCCGAGCTTTTCTGCGATCGCATGACGCTTCTCCTCGGCTTTTTTATCAACTGTTTCATGCTTGCGCACCAATCGCCCGGGGACACCTACAACGGTGCCATCATCAGGCACATCCCGAGTGATAACGGCATTTGAGCCGATTCGCACCCCTGAGCCGACCGTGATCGGACCGAGCACTTTGGCACCAGCGCCAACAACGACATTGCCAAGCAAGGTTGGGTGGCGTTTGCCTTTCTGCCAGCTGGTACCGCCCAGGGTGACACCATGATAAAGCGTGCAGTCATCGCCTATTTCTGCGGTTTCACCGATAACGACACCCATGCCATGATCGATAAAGAAACGGCGGCCTATTTTTGCGCCCGGATGGATCTCGACACCGGTTAGCCAGCGTGCGATGTGGGAGAAAAAACGCGCCAGCCACTTCAGGCCCATATTCCACAGGCCATGATTCATTCTATGAAACAGCAAGGCATGCACGCCAGGATAAGCCGTTAACACTTCGAGAAGGTTACGTGCAGCAGGATCGCGGTCAAAAACGCAGGCTATATCTTCACGTATGCTGATGGTGGTTCTCCTAAAAAGTGTGCTTGTATATAGATATTAAATCAGATCAACATCAAGTTTGTACCCTGAATACTTACGGATATTGATAACTCCGGCGTCCAGAATCAGATATTGGCCCTTGATCCCCATCAGCACAGCTTCAATCAAGGGCGCTTTATCGAGGTTCAAAGATGTCACTTTCTCGGGATATTGCTCAACCGGGTATTGAATTTGCAGCATCGACTCATCCGGCAAAAATTCTATCTTTTCACTACCAAATTGTGTTTGCAGCCCGCTTATCTGCTCGCTGCATACTTCAGCCAGTTCATCACGCATGGACGCCAGATCACGCGGTTCGGCCTCGCCTTTCAACATCTTGCGCCAGTCGGTTCTATCCGAAACATGTTGCTTTATTGCAACCTCCAGCAATCCCGACTGGTAACGGTTAGCAACCCTGAATATCGGCAATGCCTGGCTGGCACCCTGGTCTATCCAGCGGGTTGGTATCTGGGAGCCTCGTGTAATACCGACTTTAATACCTGATGAGTTTGCAAGATATACATAATGCGATTGCATGCAATGCTGTTGTGCCCATTCGGCATCACGGCAGGTTCCAGCATCAAAATGGCATGTCTCCGGCTTGACGATACACATGTCGCATTCGGCAAGACTGATAAAGCACGGATAGCAATAACCCTGCGCATAGCTTTTACCTGTTTTTCTGCCGCAAGCAATACAATTGATTTCCCCCTGGAAGTCGAGCTTAATTTTGCCGCCGATATGTGGATTCAAATCGATTAAAGCTTCATCCACCGGCAGTTGATACTCAACCGGTGTAGACAATTGAACCTTCATTTTTGCAATGTTACCAATCATTTCATGGACTCTTTCATTTGATATAACGAGCGATGCGGCAACATGCGCGCTCAAGCTGGTCAATCGGGCGAGTATAGGCAAAGCGAACATGCGTTGATGCCCTGTTATCGCCAAAATCGATCCCGGGTGTTAGTGCTACCGCCTCATCTTCAAGCAAACTACGCGTCCATTCAAATGAATCCTGAGTAATCGCGCTGCAATCAGCATAAATATAAAATGCACCCATGGGTTCAACAGGAATAACAAAACCCATCTCGCGCAACACAGGCAATAGAAAATCACGCCTCTCTCTGAATTTTTTCACCCGCCTGTGAAGAATCTCGATTGTTCCCTCATCAAATGCCACCAGGGCGGCATACTGTGCAAGGGTCGAAGCAGCCAGAAATAGATTTTGCGCCACCCGGTCGATTGCATCGACATAGCCATCGGGTACAACCATCCATCCCAGGCGCCAGCCAGTCATGCCAAAATATTTGGAGAAGCTGTTAATGACGAATACATCGTTTGAAAAAGTTAATGCGGTCAGATCTTCCTCAGAATAGACCAGCCCCTGATATATCTCGTCGACAATAAGACGTCCACCTGCAATATCTACCGCTTTTATCAGCTCTATTAATTCCTGCTGTTGAATCATCGTGCCCGTCGGGTTTGATGGACTTGCAATCATTGCTGCAACAGAATTTTCATTCCAATGCTCGGCTATGTGGGATGCATGCATCTGAAACTGAGTATCAGCACTGACCGGCACAGCCGTACTATCAGCACCGAGCAGTTTGATCATGTTGCGGTTGCATGGGTAGCCAGGATCGGTCAGCAGAACATTATCACCCGTGTCGACCAGAACCGACAGCGCCAGCTGTAATGCACCGGATGCGCCTGGCGTTACTATGACGCGTCGTGCATCAATCTCAATATTGAATTTACCCTGATAATAATCTGCAATCGACTGGCGTAACTCAGGAAGACCGAGTGCCGGGGTATAATGCGTCTTCAGTTGACGTAATGCCATGATACCGGCATCGATGATCGGCTTTGGAGTGGGAAAATCCGGCTCCCCTACTTCCAGATGCAATACAGATCGACCCTCTGCCTCCAGCTGCCTGGCGCGCGCCAGTAAGTCCATCACGTAAAACGGTCGAACTTCGGCAGCCCGGCCGGTAAGCAAGGTGTTGTCAGTTTTGTTCAACGATCGCCTCCACGTGAACGCATACTAGCACAGGGAATCATATCGCCGCTGAGGCATCAAATTATTATAAAATGCTATGCTTGATTCATTGACATTGACGACAGCAACTATGGCTTTCAGACCACACAAAACGATAGTGTCACTATACCTTGCGATCATGGTGATGACACCGCTACCCTCTTATGCCGTGCTCGAACCGGCACTGGTGCCTGGTGGTATCGCAATAGTAAGTGTAAAGAATTATACGCCCAAAACCAGCATCACTTTTGATAACAGGAAAACCACCGTATTTAAACGTGGCGACTCATGGTATGCGTTAGCGGGTATACCCTTAAAAGCTAAACCAGGCGAATACCAGTTCAAAATAAAACAACAGGACGATTCTACCCTGGTCGCCAGGGTTGATGTTAAGCATAAAAAATACCAGGAGCAGCATCTAACCATCCAGAACAAGCGCAAGGTCAATCCGAACAAGGATGACATGGAGCGCATCTCAAAGGAGCGGGTGCGTAAGCGCGCTGCAAAAAACCACTGGTCAGAGGACTACCCGGACCTTGACTTCATCTGGCCTGTCAGCGGTGAAATCAGCAGCATTTTCGGACTGCGGCGGTTTTTTAATGAACAGGAGCGCAATCCGCATAACGGTCTCGATATCGCAGCTCCAGAAGGCACCGACATCAAGGCAACAGCTGACGGTACCGTTATTGAAACCGGCGATTTCTTTTTCAGCGGTAATATGGTCTATGTCGATCACGGCCAGGGTTTAATCAGCCTGTATGCGCATTTGAGCCGTATTGATGTCAAACCGGGCGATGTACTGCGCCGAGGTGATGTTCTGGGCGCTGTCGGCCAGACCGGCCGTGTCACTGGCGCGCATCTGCACTTTGCAGTGATGGCGAATGGCGTACTGGTCGATCCGGTGTATTTGTTACCCAGGCAGCAGCCGACAGCACAATTGCAGTAATTTAGAAGCAAAAGACTTGCGATTACAGCCAAATTAACGATAATGTGCGCGCATTGTTTTAAACGAGTTGATTGAATGGCAAAAGAAGAAGCAATACAGATGGAAGGCAAGGTCATCGAAACCCTGCCGAATACCATGTTCCGTGTTGAGCTCGAAAACGGCCATATAGTGACCGCGCATATTTCTGGCAAAATGCGCAAACACTATATTCGCATCATGACGGGTGATGCGGTTACCGTTGAGCTGACCCCTTACGACCTGGAAAAAGGCCGTATCATCTACCGCGCTAAATAAGTTTTCCCTGAATTCTGATCCAATATCAAAAAAGGCCTGCCTGAATAGTTCAGCGCAGACCTTCGATGAAGTGACTGTGTCTGGTACAGCCGGTATTATCCGCTAGGCCTTTTCAGTAACGCCCTCGATTTCAATCGACAGTTCACCGTCAACCACAGTCACCGATACTTTACCGCCTCTGGCCAGATTGCCGAATAACAGTTCGTTAGCCAGTGGCTTCTTCAGGTGTTCCTGGATGATACGCGCCATTGGCCGTGCACCCATTTTCACGTCATAACCTTTTTCGGCGATCCAGGTCCTGGCATCGTCATCCACGTGTATACTGACTTTTTTCTCATCAAGCTGTGTTTCAAGCTCTACCAGGAATTTATCAACAACATTGGCAATGGTCTTTTCATCCAGTGGTCCGAACTGAACAATGCCATCCAGACGGTTTCTGAATTCCGGGGAAAACAGGCGCTTGATCTCTTCCGTGCCATCAAGTTCATGCTGCTGCTCAGTGAAGCCCATTGAGCGACGCGACATGAGTTGCGCACCGGCATTGGTTGTCATAATCATAATGACATTGCGAAAATCTGTCTTGCGTCCATTACTGTCTGTCAGCGTGCCATGATCCATCACCTGCAGCAGGATATTGAATACTTCCGGATGCGCCTTCTCAATTTCATCCAGCAACAGCACTGAATGCGGCTGCTTGGTAATAGCCTCGGTTAATAGACCTCCATCATCGAAACCTACATAACCCGGAGGCGCCCCGATCAGGCGTGACACGGTATGGCGCTCCATATATTCGGACATATCGAAACGCAGCAGCTCGACACCCATAACCTGCGCAAGCTGTTTGCTCACTTCTGTTTTACCGACACCTGTCGGACCGGAGAACAGGAATGAACCAATTGGCTTGTCGGGATTTCCCAATCCTGAACGTGACATGCGTATAGATGTCGCCAGCTTGGTGATTGCCTCATCCTGGCCGAATACCACCAGGTTCAGGTCACGCTCCAGGTTCTTCAATACTTCTGTATCAGATGTTGATACGGTCTTGGAAGGTATGCGTGCTATCTTGGCAACGATATTCTCAATATCGTTTACATTGACAGATTTCTTGCTGCCAGATTTACCCAGTAAGCGTCGATTAGCACCTGCCTCATCAATGACATCAATTGCCTTATCAGGCAGGAAGCGATCAGTAATGTAACGTTCTGCCAACTCGGCAGCAGAGCGTAGTGCATTGTTACTGTATTTCACATCATGATGTTCTTCAAAACGCGTCTTCAGGCCTTTCAGAATATCGATGGTCTCTTCAACAGTAGGCTCTTCGATATCAATCTTCTGGAAGCGTCTTGCCAGTGCATGGTCTTTTTCAAAGATGCTGCGGAATTCAGCATAGGTTGTGGAACCAATACACTTGAGGTCACCCGAGGCCAGCATTGGCTTGATCAGGTTGGACGCATCCATGACTCCACCGGAAGCTGAACCAGCCCCAATGATGGTATGGATTTCATCGATGAACAGAATAGCGCCATCGGTTTTTTTCAGCTGCCTGAGCACACCCTTGAGGCGTTTCTCAAAATCACCACGATACTTGGTACCCGCAACCAGGGCGCCGAGATCGAGAGAATAGATGGTGCTGTGCTTGAGAACATCAGGTACTTCTTTATCAACAATCTTTTTCGCCAGGCCTTCTGCCAGCGCAGTTTTACCGACACCGGCTTCGCCCACCAGTAATGGGTTGTTTTTTCTACGACGGCACAAAATCTGTACAGTGCGTTCGACTTCATCTTCGCGGCCGATCAGCGGATCGATATGACCCTGCATAGCGCGCTGATTGAGGTTTGTTGCAAAATTTTCCAGTGGTTGATTTTCGGAATCGCCAGGCGGTTCTTCGCGAGTTTCATGTTCTATCTTATGTGTTTCATCAGAAACCTTGGCGATGCCATGTGAGATGTAGTTAACAACGTCAAGGCGGCTGACACCCTGCTTACCCAGCAGGTATACCGCTTGTGATTCCTGTTCACCGAACATGGCAACCAGCACATTGGCACCCACCACTTCTTTTTTACCGGAAGACTGAACATGAAAAACGGCACGCTGCAGTACACGCTGAAATCCAAGTGTCGGCTGGACTTCACCGCTTACTATATCGCTAAAAACAGGTGTATTCTTTTCGAGGTATTCATGCAGCTCACTGCGGATTATGTTGAGATCGGCTCCGCATGCCTGCAACACAGAACTGGCGCTGCTGTTGTCAAGTAAAGACAATAGCAAGTGTTCGACAGTTATATATTCATGTCGTTTGTCACGTGCATCGTTGAATGCCCGGTTCAATGATGATTCAAGTTCTTTACTTAACATGCCTGACGCCTCACATCAGATAATTTAAAACCAAATCCTCATCTATGCTTCTTCCATTGTACATAGCAATGGGTGTTGATTTATTTTTGAATATTCGTTTACCTGGTCAACTTTTGTTTCAGCAATCTCATGACTGAATACGCCACAGATACCTTTCCCCTTTGTATGCACAGCCATCATGACCCGCGTTGCCTTTGCATGATCCATTCCAAAAATCGTCATTAAAACCTGAACAACAAACTCCATCGGAGTAAAGTCGTCGTTAACCAGTATGACCTTGTACTGCTTTGGTGGTTTTAAATCAGGGCGCTCTTCTTCTAACGCCAGACCACTGTCATAGTCATAATCAGTTTTATGATCACTCATGACTTACCTTCAGTGTAGAACATAGTTACTGATTTTTCTGTTTCAAGACTAACATGCAATAATTAAGATTACATAAGCTCAAGAATTACATAAAAAACCGGAGCGACTGACTTGATTAAAACCAGCAGCCAGACATACAAAACCATACGTCTCATTGCCTGGCTTAACTGTGCCGGTAACACCATTGACAGGGGTCTCGGCAATTTACAGCCTGTTGGAATGACGCAACATCACTACAGCAGACAGAATCAGTGACCCGGGGTTCACTTTATAACAGGAAATATTACATCAGTATCCACCAATGCAATAGTCTTTTGATTTTTGAGGGAATTATGGCTCGCTAAAGATCCAGGCAGCCCGTTACCAAAGCACAAAGAGAAAAGCGCTTTCACAGCTGGCGATTTGACTTATTCCTGCTCCTCGCCACTCGTTCCTCGCCCCTGCTTTTTCACTGCCCGCCTGTAGCAAAACCAAGAACTGTATTTTTGAGTTCGTTCTTCAGTTTATGATCAATCTCAGCAAGCATACGGTCGTTTAACTGGTTTTCCTGTGTGGCTGAGACCTTTATCGGCCATGACTTGTTACCCAGCACCCTACCGTCAGCACTGGCAAGACGCAACACTAGTATACCACGCAGCCAGTACCAGCCTTCTTTTTGCATGGCATCCTGTGTTTCCATGCTGGCTGATAATGTATAGCCGGCCTCACTGGATGATTGTGCGAAACCGGCATTCGCCATTGCGCCCTGCAAAAGCTTGTCGAGCTCGCCAACTGAATCTTCAAGCACAACAGCCCTCATATTCAAGGATTGTAACGCCTGTTGCTGCTGCTCTGTTAACTCGGCAAGGCTCCAGCCTGATGGTTTGCCTGTACCATTGAGATCTATGATCTTCAAAGTTTTCTGCAGTGAGTTTCTTTCAGATTGCATCACAATAGCGTCCTGTAAGTCAGCTACTTTCTGCAAGGGGTCGTTTCGACTCTCCGCGTTCGTCATGGTAAAGGCTATTTCACGATCCAGCCGGTTCATTTCACTGCGAATATTGTTACTCGCCTGGGCGCGATCCAGCACAGCCAGTGCATAATAAGTCAAATCATCCGGACTCTGCCATTGTTCGGCAATGCGCGCACCATTGATCATCTTGTCAGTATGCACATTAACCTTACTTGCTATACGTGCAGACGATTGCACCGACTCAACCCCATCCGTTTCGTGAGTCTGCACATCCTGTGTCGTTGTAGAGGATTCACGTATCTGCAGCTCAAAGATCTTTGCCAGGTTACCCAGCGCGCGATCCTTTGATACTTCAGCTTTCGATGCTGAACCGGTTGCGTACACATAGCTTGCATTAGGATAGTTCGAAGGCTCGCCATTAAGCCAGCCCGGCTTCTCATCGGAATTTAAAATCACCGAAGATTGCGAACATCCCGCTAATAAAACGCAGCCAAGTAAAAGCTTATTTTTTATTAAATCAATCATGCTAATCGTCTATTTGTTGGTAGCAATATTTGTTTTCACCGACACCGGCGTTTCCACCGGCACCGGCGCAATCCAGTGACGTGTTAAAAAGCTATGCTGCTCGGGCAATATATTTACGCTGGCATCAATTTCGTCTATCACTCTTCCCGCCGCATTGACAAGCTCAATACTGACATCGTGCTGTCCTGCAGGAAGTAAAACACGCGCTATCTGTATTTCCTGCGGCAATGTTGTCCAGCTCCTGGTGTCGGCGCGTTCAGTCGCCAGATTGGTCACCGTCAGGAGAAACCCGGCAAGCGCATGTTGTTCATTGGCGCTTTTCTGCGACTGATATTTAACTACAGCCCTGGCAACTGCGCGTGTCATGACCAGCGGCATATCATCATCCAGTGCCTGACGAGCAAGGCTGTCAATATTTTCTACTGCCTCCAGATCGATAAGCTTGCCACTGATTTTCAATCGCGCTTTTTTTGCCGGAGCAGATTCATTGGCATATACAGGAAATGCAACGCGCACATTACTCTGTACTTCCGATGAGAACGTCATTATTGCTGATTCAGTCCTGATTGGTGCAAGCCCGTTATTCAGGATGACAATCAACTCACCAAAACTGCCGCCGACTTTTGTTGGCTTAAAATTTTCCAGGCCAAATTCGGATTTTAACTTGTTGTACTCGTCCCATAGTTCCTGAGTTGCCAGCAGGCGCAACAAATCCTTTTTCAGCATTATGGGCACTTCGAGCTGCTGTTCATTACGTGTAGCGATATAGATATTCCGGGCCTTCCGGTATGAAACCAGCGCCTGGTCATCTTCTCCAAGTGCTTCATATATCATGCCGGCAAAGTAACGAACGAATGGATCTTCATCAGGCTGCTCACCCCACTCCATCATTTTTACATCAGCCTGCAATATCTCAACACGTGCAGAATCAAGCTTACCCAGCTGCAGGTAATTCATCGCCATGTACGCGTGCAGCAAAACCTGCTCGTATCGATCACCCCTGTAGTCACGTACAGCATCATTAATGGTTACTGATGCGGCAGCATCGGTAATACTGACTCCATACAGGGACTCCATCTGTTGTTTGGCGATTTCGAAAATCTGGTTGCTGCCGGTATAGTCATCGGTCATACGCCTGAGCATTCCCTTGTTCAGGCATGCGAGTACGTCATCCAGGTTATCATCCTTTTCTTCAGCAGTGATTCTTGCCAGGTCCGCCCTGCCTGTCATCAGGTTATCCCGCATCGAGGTCGCCTGCATGCTGTAAGTCGCACAGCCTCCCAGGTACAGGGCAAGAAACGCAAGTACTATCCGCCCAGGCAGTCCTGAACAAATATCCATAAACATATACTGCGGCCTCTCATGTTCTCAGCTAGGAGGCTGTCGGTCTTAGGTAATCGTAGCGAGGGAAAGTCATTTTTAGTCAGATTTTTCGATCATTTGAGGCGAATAGTGAGCCTATTTAACCTAGATTCCGCAGTTGAACACAGAATTAGCGCTGTTCCTCAAGCGTCAGGGCAAGGCGCGACTTGCAGCTAATGGCCGTAGTCCTTGGCAAAAGTTGCAACGTCGCCATGGCGCTTGAGGGGCGGCGATAAACTGTGTAGCGACTCACCCGTTGGGTGAACATCAAATACGGCATAACTTTATGAATAATCATAGAGTTGACT
>CAZRKQ010000012.1:0-27001 GCA_964600755.1 uncultured Thiotrichaceae bacterium | reverse complement strand
AACATCTGCCGCGGAATCAGTTCCTTCATTTTGTCGGCCACTTCCCGACCCCGGCGTTGACTTATGTCCTGATGTGCGATTATAGACAATGCATCGACTCTTTCATTATTGATCAGTATATCAACCTTGACCAGCTTGTCTGCCTGGAAGCGTGCAAAGTCGTAATCAAATGAAGCATAACCACGGCTGACAGACTTCAGCCTGTCGAAAAAGTCCAGCACAACCTCACTCAGGGGCATCTCGTACACCAGTGAAACCTGCCTGCCGAGGTACTGCATGTTTTTCTGCACACCACGCTTTTCAATGCACAGTGATATCACGTTGCCGACAAACTCCTGTGGCACCAGGATATTGGTACGAATGATGGGCTCGCGTATTTCCTCAATATAATTGACTTCCGGCAGGTCGCTGGGATTATGAATTTCTATAACTTCGCCCTTCGTATCCAGCACCTGGTAAATCACGGTTGGAGCGGTGGTGATCAAATCCAGATCGTATTCGCGCTCCAGTCTTTCCTGGATGATTTCCATGTGCAGCATGCCAAGGAAGCCGATACGGAAGCCAAAACCCAGTGCTGACGAGTTTTCCGGCTCATAGCTCAGTGAAGCATCATTCAGCGTCAGCTTTTCCAGTGAATCGCGGAAATCATCATAGTCATCCGCATCGACTGGAAACATACCAGCAAATACGACGGGCTGAATTTGCTTGAAGCCTTCGAGCGGTTCATCTGCAGGACGGCCAGCCAGGGTGATGGTATCACCGACGCGGGCAGAATCAATTTCCTTGATACCGGCGATAATGTAGCCAACCTGTCCGGCATTCAGAATTTGCTGGCTTTCACGCTTAGGTGTAAACACACCGACATCATCGACCATATAATGCCTTTTGTTCGACATAATCAGCATTTTCTGACGCGGCTTGATGCTACCTTGCTTAACACGCACCAGCACTATGACACCGACATAAGGATCGAACCATGAATCGATGATCAGGGCCTGCAAAGGCGCATCAGGATCGCCCTCGGGTGGCGGCACCTCTCTTACCAGCTGCTCCAGCAGCTCATCAACACCCTCGCCCGTCTTGGCACTGACGTGACACGCATGTGAGGCTTCGAGCCCGATGACATCCTCGATCTCGTGAATGACGCGCTCGGGGTCCGCCGCCGGCAGGTCGATTTTGTTCAGCACCGGAATAACTTCCAGCCCCTGTTCTATGGCGGTATAGCAGTTGGCCACGCTTTGGGCTTCAACGCCCTGGGATGCATCCACAACCAGCAAGGCACCTTCACAGGCTGCCAGTGAGCGTGAAACTTCGTATGAAAAGTCGACGTGCCCCGGTGTATCGATGAAATTCAGCTGGTAGGTTTCACCATCCTGGGCAGTGTAATTCAGCGTAACGCTCTGCGCCTTGATGGTGATACCACGCTCGCGCTCCAGGTCCATGGAGTCAAGCACCTGCTCGTGCATTTCACGGGTAGTCAGGCCTTCACAGGTCTGGATCAGGCGATCTGCCAGCGTGGATTTGCCGTGATCGATGTGTGCGATGATGGAAAAATTCCGGATGTTCTGCAAAGGCATGCTACTTACACACCTGTTTTAAAGACTGCAAATCCAGGAAATAATGACATATCTCTACATCGCCACAAACCAGCACCGGCACTTTGGTACCGTAGGTCTGTTCCAGTTCTGCATTATTGTCTATTGGCACGCGCCGGGTCTCAAAATCTAGTTCGGATGCACATTCCTGCAATGCCAGCTCCATGTCATCACAAAGATGACAGCCTTCACGGATATATATGGTTAATTGAGCAGGCATATTTTCAGGCAGAAAAAAACCGGCAAGCGCCGGATTATTTACAGACGGGATTTTAACAGATAACGCTCAGGCTATGTTTTTTCTGAGAACGACGGGGCTCAGCTTGCTTTTATTGCTTCCTGTCGACAGAAACAGGCGGGAAATGACCAGCATTAAGGCAAACCCGGCAACGGCAGAGATCAGCACCAGCAGGTCACGCGAGGCGGCATCAGTCGAAATCAGGCTGTCAGCCAGCAGTGCAAATCCAATCATGGCCAGCAGCGGCAACAGGTAAACGAGCACCGAACCTTTCAACATGGCCTCTTCGGCAAGCCCGACAACAACTTCATCACCGACCTGGGCATTGACTGTATTGGGCGCCTGAAAGCGGGTAAATTTACGGCCAACCCACCTGGAAAGTACCGATGTACCGCATCCCTGTTTGGCCGCACAGGCATTACAGGCCGCCCTGGTTTCTGCCTCGAGCAGCAAATTATCATCTTCAATTGCAATAACTCGCGCCCGCTCTTCGATCATTGGGTGCGCTCCATGGACTCTGCAATAGTTGCAACCGTTGCTTCCGGCACTTCGCCCATCACGGTAATTTGAACATCATTCACTTGTTTACCGTAAGCGTTTAACGCACCCATTTTGGACACACCTGCCAAACGATGCGGACTGCTTTCACCTGACTCTATGAACACGGAAACAGATGCAAGACCATCGGAATACATTAAATGAAACGATTCATTATCTTCGTCACTGCGAATCGTGCTCTGTGTCAGCATAAAACCTTGCGGCATATTCGTCGCACGCCATCCTATATTGGCCTGCTTTCCCCTGTTCTTATCGAGTGCCTGCCTGGTAAAGCCTTTGAGTTCAGGTATATTGAATGCTGATTGCGGCACTTCTGCACGATCAATGAATGACGTGTACATCATCTGTTCAACAATTTCACCATCTTCATCGAGCAGATCACATTTAAGCAATACGAGTGTGTCATTATCAAGCCAGTACCTGTAACCGTAGCGATATGCATCTTTTGGCTGCACATTTAATACAGATGTTTCACGGCCGGCAATGCGGTCGTCACCCATTTGATTAATCGTGTAATAGTTACCCAGTTTGCCCAGGTTCTCGGGCAATATCGGATGCAAACCCGGCTTGTCCCCCATCTTGCTCACAGTTACCAGTTTGCGATCAGGGTAGATAGAAATGACTTCATTGTTATGGCGAACTATCTTGCGTGCTTCGCCATTGAGTGACTCCATGCTTTCCCATACACCTCTGTCGTCAACACCGTGAACGACATGCATGGCCATCATTTTGTCTGACTTGCGCAGCACGAATATACCTTCGTAATTTGAGCGCTTGTCTGCGGCCGACATGCCGCTGACGATATCAGAGACGCTGCCTGCATGCGCAGGTATGTGACTCAGGATTGCAAATGTTAAAAAGGCTGTAACTCTAATTATCATTTGCCAGGCAATTTTCATTTGCCGGGATTATTCACAGATTGGCTGTTTTCATCAGTGTTTTTCAAGGAGGGACTGGTTTCAGATCCGTAGCTCACGGAACGTGCGTATGGCATCATCCCCTGTATGGTGTCCTGTGCTGCATATTCTGAATGCTCTGTTACATAGCTGTTCAGGTTAACAGCCGGCGTTGCAATTCCAGGCTGGCTATAGGCAGGCGTCGCGTTATTAACCGGTAAAGCGAGTACTGGCTGTTGGCCAACATTAGCAACTACCGCACTATCCGTTCCGGTTTGCTGGTCTGTTAAGGTAACCACCATCACCATGGCTACTGTTGCTGCCACTGCCAGACCACCAACCGGCCTTAGCCATGCGCCGAAATCAAATAATGGTTTTACCTTGCTATGGGATGGGCGCTGAGATGAGCGCGCGGGTTGTGTAACTGGTGCCAGTTCAGATTCACGCTTGATGGCTTCATGCACACTCGCGCTGATATCAATCATCGAGGCGTCGGTTACATTGCCACGTAACGCATCACCGATCATATGGTAGCGGGTAGCAGTTGAGTAAGTCTGGCCTTGTTGTTCTGTTTCGAATCGTTCTGCTTCGAGCGAGTTTACTTCACTGTATTCAATAGCATCATCCAGCCAGGCGGAAATTTTTTCTTTATCTTCATTCATTACATAAATACCTGAATATGTATCAAGGATTAATTATTAACATTATGACTGCCGCTATCCACGATAGGCTGCAGTTTTTCATCTATGGCTTCACGTGCCCTGAAAATGCGCGATCGCACAGTTCCGATCGGGCAGTCCATAACCTGGGCGATATCCTCGTAACTGAGTCCTTCAATTTCCCGCAGAGTTATCGCTTCTCTTAAATCCGGTGGCAACACTTCCAGTGCATTGTTTACTGTCGCCTGTATTTCATCAGCAAGTAATTCCCGTTCCGGTGTTGCATACTCCTTGAGCCATTCGCTCGCATCATATTTTTCAACTTCCTGAACATCTACCGCATAGGACGGATTCTTTCTTCCTGCAGCAACAAGATGATTCTTAGCAGTATTAATCGCAATCCGGTAGAGCCATGTATAAAAAGCACTATCACCCCTGAAGTTGGGCAATGCCCGATAGGCCTTGATAAAAGCTTCCTGGGCAACATCCTGAACATCAGCAGGATTACGCACGAAACGCGCTATCAACTTGGATATTCGATTCTGGTACTTCTGTACCAGCAGATCGAACGCCCTGCTGTCGCCATTTTGTACGCGCTCAACCAGCGCCTGATCAACATTCTTCTCAGTGCCCATCCAGGCCTTTCCTCCAGAGACATTCCATTGCCTGGTTTTTGTGACAAATTAATCCAGTTATAGTTCAGACGCATGAAGTGAATTTGCGCGCTGATGCAATTCGCTGATTATACAAGTACAATCAAGCTATTACAGCAAAGTGCATCCAAAAACATAAGATTTTTATCTTGAGGACCCCACATGTCCATCTCAAATCAACATGATGTCCTGGTTATTGGTAGCGGTGCTGCCGGTCTAAGCCTTGCCCTCAGACTGGCATCCAACGGCCCAGTAGCAATCATCAGCAAGGGCCCTATCAATGAGAGCTGCACGTATTATGCCCAGGGCGGTATTTCGGCGGTTCTTGCCGATGAGGATTCCTTTCAGTCACATATTGACGACACCATGAACGCAGGTGCCGGACTCTGTAATTCTGACTCTGTCCGTTTCACCATCGAGCATGGCCCGGAGAACATACAATGGCTACAACAGCTTGGAGTTCCTTTCACCAAGGAAACAGCACCAGACGGAACCCGTGTACTGCATTTAACCCGGGAAGGTGGTCACAGCTTTCGACGCATCGTCCATGCTGCGGACGCAACCGGTGTATCACTTTCAAACACGCTGGTTAATCATGTCCGCCAGCACGCCTCTATCGATATCTATGAAAATCACATTGCTGTCGACCTGATCACCGGCAACAAGCAGGGACTGCAACATAATCGATGCGTGGGCGCGTACATACTCAACAAAAACACGGGGCATGTAAAAAGATACCTGGCGAAGACAGTTGTTCTGGCTACCGGCGGCGCCAGCAAGGTTTACCTGTATACCACCAACCCTGACTGCTCTACCGGTGATGGTATTGCCATGGCCTGGCGCGCAGGCTGTCGGGTCGGCAACATGGAATTCAATCAATTCCACCCCACCTGTTTATATCATCCTGAAGCCAAGTCGTTCCTGATCAGCGAAGCCGTGCGCGGTGAAGGCGGCAGACTGTTACTTCCAGATGGTGAGCAGTTTATGCACCGTTTTGATCAGCGTGCCGAGCTGGCACCACGCGACATCGTCGCCAGGGCAATCGACCATGAAATGAAACGGCTCGGTGCCGAATGTGTATATCTAGATATCAGTCATCGATCAGCGGCGTTTATAAAGTCACACTTCCCTACTATTTACAAGCGTTGCCTTGAGCTTGGTTTCAATATTACGAAGCAACCGATACCCGTTGTACCCGCCGCCCACTACACCTGCGGTGGCGTGATGACAGACATGAGCGGTCATACTGATATTGAAGGCTTGTACGCGATCGGTGAAGCCGCCTTCACACACCTGCATGGCGCTAACCGTTTGGCCAGCAATTCTTTGCTTGAGTGCCTGGTCTTCGCTGAAACCGCCAGTAAGGACATTATTGAAAAAATTTCGGGTATAAAAATGGAAAAGGCAATTGCACCCTGGGATGAAAGCCGCGTCACAGATTCTGATGAGGAAGTTGTGGTAACACATAACTGGGACGAGTTACGCCGCTTCATGTGGGACTATGTCGGTATTGTGCGCACCAACAAGCGGCTCGAACGTGCAATGCGCCGTGCACGATTACTGCAACATGAAATCCATGAGTACTACAGCAATTTCCGTATCAGCGGCGACCTGATCGAACTGCGTAACCTTGCACAGGTTTCTGAACTGATTATCCGCTCCGCCATGGAGCGCAAGGAAAGTCGGGGTTTGCACTATTCACTTGACTACCCTGAATTACTTGATAATGAATCAGTCAGTGACACCATACTGACACCAGACAAAAGCAACAAACCATTTGAAAATATTAAAGCTGTCAAATGAAATACCTCAAATTGATTATTGAACCTGAAGAGCTCGAAGCACTTATCAGCGATCCTTCTGTAGTCGTCGTTGATCTATGCAAAGCCAAGCAATACAGGAAAGCGCATATACCCGGGGCACATTTCGTGAATTACCCGGACATCTTACGTGTCGAAAAACCCATGATGGGGCTATTGCCATCCGATGAACAGTTTTCAAGACTGGTCTCGAGTCTTGGCATAACTGCCGACTCGCATGTTATTGCTTATGATGATGAAGGTGGCGGTTGTGCGTCACGCTTCATCTGGACATTGCATGTTTTCGGCCATACCAGAACATCACTACTCAACGGTGGACTCTTTAGCTGGGCGAACGAAGGCCACCCGTTGACAAAAGAAACACCCGAAAAGACAGCGAGCGATTACACCCTTGAAAACACGGGCAAATATACGGTCGATAGCTCATATATCATGCAGCACCTTGATGATGAGCGCATGACACTACTGGATGCGCGCAGCCTGGCGGAATTCACCGGCAAGAAAAAGTTTGCCAACAAAGGCGGCCATATACCGGGTGCCAAACGCTACGAATGGACAGAAGCCATGGACCGCGCACATAACCTGCGCCTGCTCCCTGCCGATTCCATCCAGCAGCAGCTGGACCAGTCAGGCATAACAAAGAACAAGGAAGTAATCGTCTACTGCCAGACACACCATCGCTCGGCTTTTTCCTATGTGTTGTTGCGGGCGCTTGGATATGAGGATGTTAAGGGTTATCCGGGTTCGTGGTCGGACTGGGGTAATCGGGATGATACTCCGGTAGAACAGTGAATAGTGATAATTCCGAATCTCGCTTCATCCATGTTACGAAACTAATTCTTCGTGTATTAATAAATTAGTTATTCACCGCAGAGGCGCGGAGACGCAGAGGTTTTTTGTTATCGTGGGAGCAACTTTAGTCGCGAACATTAGTTAATCGTATTAAATCAAACTGTTTTATTTAATCCAGCATTTTATTTCGCCTTGATGGCGAGTTACTTTTCTGTATTCCGCACATCCATGTGCTCCACCCTACGGGCTGCTACGCGTGCGTGTTGCTCCAGGCAAATTAGTCAACAGCGACAGAAAAGTAACCAAAAGAACGCCGCCCCCATCAGTTTGCCCTTACGGGTACCCGAGGCATTCGGATTTGCCCTACCAAAGGCGAATGCCTCGGCAAACTTCAAGGGGAGAATACCCAATCCCCCCTCAAGCTCGCCGAAGCCTGTCCTGAGACAACCGAAGCGGACAGCTTCACTGGTAACGCGTAGGGTGCAATAGCGTAGCGTATTGCACCGACCGCATCCGGCGGATTACGGCTAACGCCTAATCCGCCCTACGGGCTACTTCGAACAATTGGAAATTCTTTGTATATAAAGCCCTGCTCTAAATTCCAGCTAAACAGACTAATTTGTTTTAAACATGAACAACCAGATATTTTCTTTGCGTTCTCAGCGTCTTCGCGCCTTTGCGATAAAAAATTCAAGTCAATTGAATCTTAAATCGATAATATCGTTTTCCGGTAATACTGCAGCTCGGCAATAGAATCCTTGATGTCATCCATTGCCAGGTGACTCGATTCCTTGTTGAAACCCTCACACACGTCCGGTGCCCACCTGCGTGCCAGTTCTTTCAAACTGCTCACATCGAGATTACGATAGTGGAAAAACTCTTCCAGCTCAGGCATCCAGCGCGCCAGGAAACGCCGGTCCTGGCAGATGCTGTTGCCGCACATCGGGGACCTGCCCTCCGGGACATATTTCCGCAAAAATGCGAGGGTCACTGCTTCGGCGGTGTCTTCACTGACCGAGCTGTTTTTGACCCGATCGGTCAGGCCTGATTTGCCATGCTGGGTGGTGCACCATTCATCCATGCCATTGAGCATTTCATCGCTCTGTTTCACAGCCAGCGTTGGACCCTCTTCGATTATATTGAGGGTCTTGTCAGTCACGATGGTGGCGATTTCGATAATCCGGTCTTCCAGGGGATCCAGCCCTGTCATTTCCAGGTCGATCCAAATCAGGTTTTCCGGGTTCTGCTGTGACATATTTCCTCAATCCCAAAGGGTTTTATGATGTGATTTCAATGGCTAGCCTTATCGAACTATAAAATAGATAATACAGTTAATAGATATCATTCACAAAAGGTAGTTATGCACAGCTTCACAATTCTGTTTCTTGCCATGCTGGCGTTATCGCTCGTTATAAGGCTCTGGCTCTCGCATCGGCAAATTTCTCATATCATGGCCCATCGTGCCAGTGTACCTGAAGCATTTGAGGGCAAGATCAAGCTCGATGAGCATCAGAAAGCCGCTGATTACACTGTCACTAAAACCCGCTTTGGCCGCTTGCCGATGTTTTATGATGTCGGTCTGCTGTTGATCTGGACACTGGGCGGCGGACTGGAGTGGCTGAGCCAGGCCACGATCGCTTTTGGGTTCAATCCGATAATGACAGGCATCGCCATGATGCTGGCTTTTATGCTGATATCTTCATTACTGGAGCTGCCTTTTTCCATCTACAGCACCTTCGTAATCGAAGAACGTTTTGGTTTTAACCGCACCACGGTTAAAACATTCATTATCGACATCATAAAAGGTGGCGCTCTCGCTTTGATGCTTGGGGTACCCTTGTTGTGGACCATTCTCTGGCTTATGGAAAAATCCGGCGAGCTTTGGTGGGTATATGCGTGGGTAGTGTGGACATCATTCAGCCTGTTCATCATGTGGGTATACCCGACCTTGATTGCGCCCATTTTCAACAAGTTTGAACCACTGGAAGAAGGTGACACCCTCGATCGTATCAAGCAATTACTGCAGCGTTGCGGGTTCAGCAGTAACGGTATCTTCGTCATCGACGGTTCAAAACGCTCATCACATGGTAATGCTTATTTCTCCGGCTTTGGCCGTAATAAACGCATTGTTTTCTTCGATACCCTGCTGAAGATGTTGAGCAACGACGAACTTGAAGCAGTGCTGGCACACGAACTGGGTCACTTCAAGAAAAAGCATATTGTCAAAGGCATGCTGATTTCCATTGCGACAACTTTTGTTGCGCTGGCCGTTCTCGCATGGTTAATGAAAAACGAGTGGTTTTATACTGCCCTTGGAGTCAGCGCACCTGCTACCTATATGGCCCTGCTTCTGTTTGCACTGGTATTACCCGTATTCACTTTTGTGTTACATCCATTAT
Organism: uncultured Thiotrichaceae bacterium; assembly: GCA_964600755.1. Lineage (GTDB taxonomy): Bacteria > Pseudomonadota > Gammaproteobacteria > SZUA-229 > SZUA-229 > JABDQW01. The sequence goes on along the minus strand of CAZRKQ010000012.1, from coordinate 17,391 downwards.
TAAGCCTGTTCTCCAGAAAGAACGAGTTTGAAGCAGATGAATTCGCGGCACAGCAGACCAGGGCAGACCATTTGATACAGGCCCTGGTTGGCTTGTATAAAGAGAACGCTAGTACCTTAACCCCGGACCCCCTGTATTCAGCATTTTATGATTCACACCCACCTGCCCCGGTTCGTATTGCTCACCTGAATGCACAAACATAGCAACGGAGATCACTCATGAAAAAAGTAATTATTAAATTCGCGCCCATCGCAGTTTTTGTTTGCTGCAGCTCTGTTGTCAATGCAGATAAAGGCGTAGACATGGACAAGCAGTTAGAGCATGGTAAAAACATGCATAACGAGCATTGCTATAAATGCCATACAGACGAGGTGTATACCAGAGATAACAGCTTTGTTAAGTCGCTCAACGCCCTGGGTAAACAGGTTGTACGCTGCAAAGACAACACTGGCGCCCCCTGGTTTGATGAAGACACGGACGCTGTTGTTAATTTCCTCAACGAGAAGTACTATAAGTTTTAAACCTCTTCTCCGGGTCCGACTATGAGTATTTTTGCCCACAAAAAATGCGAAACAAAAACATCACTGCTGGAAGAAAAGGAAATAAAAAGCCATTTGCCGGAGATATCGTCCGAATGGCAACTTGCCGAAGATAAAAAGTCTATCAGCCGTTCCTTCAAGTTTAAAAACTATTACGACACCATGTCATTCGTTAATGTCGTCGCCATGGTGGCACACCAGCAAGACCACCATCCCGAAATGACCATTACTTATAATACCTGTCGCGTAGAGTTCAGCACACACAGTGTAGGTGGTCTATCTTTGAATGATTTTATTTGTGCCGCCAAGGTTGACGGCACACTTAACATTTAATAACTCGAACATGGCAAAAAGACGTTTAACAGAACGACAACAACGTCAAATATCCGCCAATAAAAATCAGAAAGCATCTAAGGTAAGCGCCGACACACATAACGGTACCGTGATCACGCATCACGGCAAAGAGCTCATTGTAAGCAATGAAAACGGCGAAGCTATAAACTGTCAATTACGTCAAAACCTGGGCACCATCGTTTGTGGTGATCGCGTTTTCTTCGAGTACATCGATGTCGATAGCGATCCAAAAACCGCCATCGTCGTCGCCCTCGCCGAGCGCAATAACATCCTGCAAAAGTCGGGTTTTGCCGGCAAGGCAAAAGCGGTGGCTGCCAACATCGACCAGGTGGTGGTGGTGTGTTCACTGGTACCAAAACCCAACAGCTATCTCATCGACCGCTACCTTGTAGCAGCAGAAAATTTGCCCGCAAAACCCATCATCGTCATAAACAAGATTGATCTGCTGGATGAAGAAAACGAACATGTCGTAAATGACATCAACTCGATCTATGACACCATCGGTTACCGCGTACTGGAGACCAGCGCGACCCGGATTACAGGTCTGGATGAACTTCAATCCATGCTGGTAGATTCGACCAGCATTCTTGTAGGCCTCTCAGGTGTAGGTAAATCTTCGCTGGTTAAAGACCTGTTACCTGATATCGATATTCGTATCGGTGAAATTTCAGAAGCCTCAAAAGAAGGCAAACACACCACGACTGTTTCAACGCTGTACTCGCTGCCGACAGGCGGCCAGCTGATCGACTCGCCGGGGGTCAGGGATTTTTCACCGATCAATCTGGATAAAGAGCAAATATTGAATGGCTTTATAGAACTCAAGCCTTACCGTGGCAAATGCAAGTTTGCCAATTGCAGTCACACTGATGAACCAGGGTGTGCGATAACGGAAGCACTTGTAGAAGGAGAAGTTAACCAGCAGCGCGTGAACAGTTTCAGGAAAATGCTGGCTGATGCAGAAACATGATCCTGAAGTCATTATTTTTCACCGCAGAGGCGCAGAGGCGCAGAGTGGTCTTATGTTATGTGAAACGTATTTTGTCATTTCGGCCAGAGGGAGAAATCTCCGGCAATCTTGGGGCTCTCTGACATTTGTTTAGATATATAATTCTCAGCGCCTCCGCGCCTCTGCGGTGAAAACGCCTCTCAGCAATCTAGCGTCTGTTCCTGAAAAACGCCTGCAGCATTTCCCGGCTTTGCTGCTCCATTACGCCTTTCGTTACTTCGAAAGCGTGATTGTGGCTTACGCTGTTAAGCAAGTCATAGGCGCCGCCGAGCGCACCTGTTTTGGGATCGGTTGCTGCATAGATGACGCGTTTGAGGCGGGCATGCAGCATGGCACCGACACACATCGGGCAAGGTTCGAGCGTTACGTACAGCTCTGCATCAAGCAATCGGTAATTATCAAGTTTTTGGCCTGCAGCACGCAGCGCCATGATTTCCGCATGCGCAGTGGGATCGGATGAACTGATTGGCTGGTTCCAGCCTTCAGCGACAAACTCGCCATTGAGAACGATGACCGCACCCACGGGCACCTCGCCGGCAGCTTCGGCCTTGCGCGCCAGTTCAAGCGCATGCAGCATCCAGTTTTCGTCATCCACAATATTGTTAACCGCAGAGGCGCAGAGGCGCAGAGATATATTTATGTTTGTAGTGTGTTAATAACATGATTGTGAAAGCGATATCCTGATAACGAATATTCGATGTAACCATCATCGTTTAAAACCGCCCCAGCGAGGTAAGAATTTACGTCAATTTGCTTACCCAAAAAACCTCTGCGCCTCCGCGTCTCTGCGGTAAAAAATCACTCCCACTCGATTGTAAACGGGCGGTTTTTCCCATTTAATATCAATGGCTTAACTATTGAGGTAAGTGGCAATACCATGAAAAATACCATGTTCAATAATTGGTTGCCAATCTCTTACGACGTCAGTCCAAACAATAGATTGAATCCAATAATCAACAGGCATCCGATCTATCAACAACTGATAATGAACAGCGACACCAAAGGTTTGCTAACTCTCGCTGAGCCCCTCATTAAACCTTCGCAAGCACGGGTTTAGTCAAATGTGTAATAAGGTGACAAGATAAAGCGCTCCTGCAAATTCGAGTCTTAGCGGCCTGGCCATAATTCCCATCCTTGTTGGCATGATCCAGGCATCTATCAGACGAACCATCACAAATCAAAGACCTGACCCCGTGGACCCGTGACCCCGTGGACCCGCATCATTTTTATATCCACCGATTAAGGTTAATTGCTTACATTTTGGCTGGTTTTACTACTATTCCAATGATAAGGATCATTTTTTCATCCATTACTAATTAATCAGACCCGGTACAGGTGGTTTCCCGGACAAGTACAGGAAGAAAAAACTCAAGCTCCCGGTTTATCAAGGCAGAGGGCCGGGGCAGAACAATCACATACATCTCAATTGCCGGTGCAGGCGGCTGCATCGGCATAGCCGGCCGGGCACATGCGTAAAATTATTAAATGGATCAGGCTGTTACTGTCATCCCCCTATATCTTCAAAGCTACCCCTACAATGACGGTATTCAGACCACCGCTCAGCACTGAATAAGCGTTGTCGTCATAATAATCATAGAAGTAATGGAACTGTAACTGGGCGTTATCGCTCATATCATAGTCGATGCCGAGTGATAGCGATTGCAGGGTGTTATCGATAACGGCATCCACTGTTCCGGTAGCCGCTTCCAGGGAATCCTGTAACACACCGCTGGCGACATTACCCTCGGATCTGGTATAGCTGTAGTTGGCGTTGAGCAGGGTCCTGTCGCTGATACGCCAATCCGCACCCAGGTCCCAGACATTTGAATCCACCCGGTAATTGGGGTTATCGACCAGGGTGAATTCGACATTGGAATTCCAGCGTACCCGGTCACTCTGGAACAGGTAGTTGCTTATATCATCCTGGGTCCAGAAGACGTTGATATAGGTATTGACGTTTCTATGCGGCAACAGAATCAAGCCCAGGCCGCCCGACTGCATGACGCTATCGAGTTCCTGGTTATAGCTGTTCGAACCGTCACCATCGGTGAAGCTCTTGCTACTGTTCTGTTTGTCCTTATAGTCGTAAAAACCGTTAACAAACCAGCCATCCGGTGAGGCATAGCTCAGTTTGGTTTTCAGGATAAAGGCTTCCTCGGGTTCGACCACCAGAGCGGTCTCATCCGACTGGATCAAAGATGGCTTGAGCTTCAGCTTCCAGCCCCTGGCCGGACGTGCGCTCCAGTCAACATAGATCTCGTTGGAAAGCGTCCGCTCACCGTACAGGGACTGAGCGGGCTGGATGCCCTCACCGGTGTTACCATAGGTCAGGTCACGCTCCTTATCGAGTCCATGCCAGCCCACAGTAAATCTGGATTTGAGGAAATCGGCGCGCCAGTTTGCTGATAAACCATAATCCAATGATTCAATACTATTGATTCGTGGAGCAACCAGACTGCCGGTACCGGTAAGACCGATGAGATCGTCAGGAAAGCTCGAATTATTGTCCCTGTCAGCATATTTGACAAAGGCCTCCACTGACAGGTTGCTGCCGACCCGGGCATTGGCCGTCAGATAAGCATTACGCGAGTCAATTTCTCCCTTATCATGATTGGTGAGCGTTTCGTAGGTGGAGAAGGATTCCTGCTGCAGCAGGGAAGCGCCAAAACCGGCTGCAAACAGAAAACGGTTATCGTAGTTTTTACTGGCACGAAGGCTATGCCGCAGCAGTTCACTATCCGGCACATAGTATAGCGAAGCGAAAGCCGAAGTACTCGAGGGCAGGTTAATGCCCGCGGGGTCGGTTATATCCTCCTGCATTAATAACTCTGGAGCATCGTTTTCGAATTGTTCCACAGAGGCTTGATAGGCAATCTCGAATAACTTGTTTGGCGACCCGGATACGGTGAAACCGACACGATTGACGGCTTCATCGACGGCCAGGTTAATGCCACGCCAACGTTCGTTCCCGCTGATGCCGCCACTATCCAGTAAAAATGCGGCGAACTTGTTGCCATCTCGACGATAGCCATCAAAGTCAACGGAAATCGCGGCCTGATCAGAGAAAGCCGGGGGTTTGACCTTGAAACCGGCTGCATAGCTGGTGCGATCGATATAATAGTCAACTGGCGCGGCATCATTATTGAATTCACTCGCAAAGCCAGGCGGAGAGTCCGTGCCGCCACCCTCAAGTTCCGGCGCATCGGGACGGTACAGATAATCTATCCCCCCGGTCAGAGAGCGGAAATGGTTGTAGTTACCGTAGATATTCAGGACATCATTATTGAACTCAACATCACCACGATGGTTATGCTGGCCATAGCCGCGGTGTTCCAGCACGAACAGATCGCGGTCTCCATTATTGATGGTCAGATCCAGGTCGAGGGCAACAAACCCGCCACTGCGCCGGTCACCCGATGAGCTTTCCAGGACATTGTACCTTTCGAGAAAAGCCGGGTTGTCTTCGTTAACCAGGTCGAAGTGCTCAAAAGCAAAGAATTTCGGGGTAATGACTGTAGTTATGATAGTGCTATTGTCAGGGACATCTGTTTCTTCAGCTGCGGACAATGTCACAGCCTGTAATATCAGAAGAGGCAACAGCAGCGACATCGTATTTTTCATTTTCATGGCTGTCTCCCGAATCCTAGTATTTCAGCTCCGGGTCACTGTGACTCCCGTGTATCGCACTATGGCAGTTGACGCAATTGCGCATCTGCGCGCCGTTCAGGCTCGTACCGCCATGCCGGTTGATAGCGAGCGAGTGACATTGCACACACTGCATGGGCTGGGCCAGTTGTAGCAGTCGACGATTGGGTGAACCGTGGGGGTGGTGGCAGATGGTGCAATCCTCGACCACCGGCGGGTGTTCGAACACTTTCGGTCCACGAACATTCTGATGACATTGGGTACACTGTTCGTTTATACCGAATAAACTGGTTTGTCGAGCATCATGAGGCGCATGGCAATTGACACAGGATAGCGCGCCCTCGCGGACAGGATGGTGTGATGTCAATGTCAGGCGCGCAGCCACATCCTGGTGGCAGCTCATGCACAGTGCAGAATCCTTGTCGGTTTTCATCAACTGCGGGGGCAGATCTTTGACCTTGGGCGCGTGGTTGCCATGGCATTGACGACATTCGACACCGGCCTTGCTGTGTTCCGAGAAAGCCCAGTTCATGCGTTCATGATCATTGTACTCATGACAGGCAAGACACGTGTTCGAATCAGGCAACTCGATATTTTCGCGACCACCCTCTTCCAGGTGTTCAATGCTTGGCGTATGGCATGCACCGCAATCACTGTGAAAAATATCGAGTCGATGCTGCTCATTCGTCTCATGACAGGTTTTACAGGCATCATTACCCGTCGGCACCGGGGCCTCCGTCTGAACCGTCTGCTGTGCCGGAACCTGAGCCTGAGCCTGGCTCGACAAAGCCATCAGACCCAGGGCCGCCAGTAAAACGAGGATAGTAAGGTGGGTGCTTCTCATCGAATTATCCCAGTTTCTATTTTTCTGAATGTTGTTCATTTTAATAACATCCATTCTGCATTTCCTTTGTCATGGTACTTGTTATTAATCATTATTGATGGTCATCCTGATTCGGATCAGCTATGGCAACGAATCGATCAGACCACGGTAAACCTGGCGCTGGATTCGTTGTAGCGGACCAGCAGGTACCACAGTAATAACAGGCCCTCAGCAACCACATAGGTCCAGCCCCAGCCATTTAGCAGGTCAGGGAAAAACGTCTGGATCCCCAGTGGGCTTTGTTCAATCAAATCAAGATTCATTTCAGCGGCTGTCCAGCCCACTTTGTTCAGCAGGGCCCCCGTGATGGAACCAATCCAGGCGAAGAAAAACACCGCTACCCATAGCTTGAGATGACCTTCTCCAACCCGCCACAGTGAACCGGTACCACAGCCACCGGCAAAAACCATCCCGATGCCGAACAGAACGCCACCAATCAATGTCCCAAGCCAGAATCTCGGCGCTATGGCGAGATAGGGATCGAGCAGTTTTGCCTGGAAGATCAGTGAGGCAAATGGAATACCAATGGCCAGGGCAAGAATCACCGCCTTGGTCATATCGCCTTCTGCGGTCATGAACGGCTCGCGTACCGCACGGGCAACGCAAAAACGGGAGCGGTGCATGATAAAACCGATCGCAAAACCGGCGATCACGATGATCGCGCGTGAAGCGAGCTTGCTGTCCTCCGAACCATACCAGCGGGTCGCCCACCACAGGATCGCGATGATCAGTGCCAGGCCAAGCCAGGGATAAAGCGCCAGTGCGGTTGCTGATTGCGTCTTTGACTCCGGTGCCTGCATACCCCAGGTGATGTTTTCCAGCGTCCACATCAGCAGCTTCAAGCCGATCACCGCACCGATCATCAAGCCGAACAGCATCAGGAAACCGGCCGGAGAAGCATGCAGCACAGGAACAAAAAATGCGCCAACAGTACAGCCGCCGGCAAACACGGCACCCACCCCCATCAGGCTGCCACCCAACGCCCCCCAGATAAGTTCCAGCGCGGGTGGGCGGCGGAAGCGGAACTGGCGGGAAATCATCGCCGCCGCCAGAGCGCCGAGAATGAGGGTGATGTTCATCAGCGATATACGGTGAGTCAGCGGTGAGTCCGGCTCATGCAATCCGAGCACAGCATCGAGGCCAATCAGGTGATTGAACCAGTCTCCCCACAGCTTGATACCACCGAAAACCCCCCAGAATTCCCCCGAGATCATCAGCGTGAATACCGCGATCAGCAGCAATATGGCTCCGACATAGGGTGACCAGGGTTCGACCAGGGCGGCCTTGTAATCTATCTTGAGACCGCTGGATTCGAGCAGAGACGACTTCATGCTTACTTCCTTCTAATTGCCGGGGTATAAAAAGCCACCATGGCCGGTGACAGCCGAGGTTTAGCGACAACCTGCCGGCGCATCACCGTCTTCGGCGCCGCGTAACAAAATGGCCTTGATGTCAGCAAACAGTTCGTCTTCAGGCACATTGGCAAATTTTGCGGCCGCCTTGTTTTCGCCCGCGATACTGGTGCGGAAGGATTTGCTGACATATTTTGAAACCGTGTCCTGGCCATTCGCATGCTGATCGGCCTCGAGATAAGCCGTCCATTCCGCTCGCTTGCGGCTGTTAGGTGCGATTTTCCCGACCGGCTGGTTGATATGACAGTCCGTGCAAACCATACGGTAGTAGACGTCTCCGCGTTTCCAGTTGCCATCATAAGCGCTGGCCATGCCCGGAATCAGGATCAGAAGTGAGATCAGATTAATCAACATTGTTCTGTAACTATTCATGATGCCTATCTCCTTGTATCATGGACTTTGGGTGGCTCAGATCAGCCTCACGGATGACCTGCGCCGGTTAAATTCAGGGCTGATATTTGAAGCGCACACGCTTCTTCAGTCCCGGTACGGATTTCATCCTGCCCGCGGAAAGATCGCCATTAGTGCTATGGCAGTCTTTACAGGCCAGGCTGTCTTCCCTGGGCGCGACCATGTGGGTAATGGGCCATATCATTTGAGTCTTGATGAAATCAACCTTGCCGGAGAAGTCTGCGCCGGCTTCAGCCATACCTGCAGCAACGGCTTTTTCCCAGTTAAAGCTGGTGCTATAGGAATCTTTATCACCCGGGTGACTGTAGATCTTTGGAATCACCAGGGTCTTGTTAACCGGATCATAAGGCTGGACACCAAGCATCACCTTGACCGGCCAGATGCGGGATTTACCGTCATCGGGGCTGCCGACAAACCGGTTTATCGGAACATAGCCATCGGTTTTCTCAACGATATCACCAAGGTGGGTGTATTCAACCGTGCCGTTGAACCAGACATATTCCGGAATAACGTTCTCCTCGACAACGAAAGAGCCTTTTTTGGATTCATAAGTGATATTGCCCTTATCATCTTTTACGACATAGGGTTTGCCATCGGCATCCATTCTGCCGGCAGTTGACCAGTCCCACAGCATCTTGGTCGCATAGCCGCCGCGAGCCATGGCCGGGATATGACAGGTCTGACAGGCCAGTTTCTCGTTGTGTCTGTTGACAATTGCCGCCATCGATACCGGGGTAAATCCCTTGAGTGGTTCAATATTCGCCATGGTTTGCGCACTGTGCGGACTCTTACCATGGCAGGATTCGCAACTCACCGGATTACGGTCCATCCGCATGCCACGAAGCAACGGTCCCTGTCTTTCGACGGTCATCTGATAGCGGCTACCGGAAACCTTGTGGGCCCCGGTCAAATGACAGGTGGAACAGCTGAAATCGAGACCCAGAACATCCATATGGATATCGAGGCTGCTATCAGCCACTTCCAGTGAGGAATCCAGGTCACCGTGTTTGGATGCGTTGCCATGACCACCATAGAAATGGCAGGCACCGCAGGTATAACGGCTGGTTTGGCCGACATTCTTAGCTACTTTATTCAAATCGACTGCACGTAATGTCTTGCCTGAGCCAGGTGGATACTCGATTTCTTCATACACCGGATGCCCTGCCAGGCCGAACGGTTTTCGGTAAGTGCCCGTGGTGTCATGGCAGACCAGGCAATCGACATTTTCTTCGGCGGTGAAATCGAAATTCCTGTCTTTGTAGCCATAGCCAACATGGCAGGAAGTGCAATCAGCATAATTACCGGCAAGGCCGATGCAGAAATTATTGACCAGCGCCTTTTTACCGACCGTTTGACCGGTATTCGGATTAAGCGATTCCCAGGTCCAGTGCTGGGTTTTCATCACCTGACGAGCCGCTTCGGTATGGCAGCTCAAGCAGGCCCTGGTGACTTCCGGGCCCGATTTGAAATTCTGCTGTAATACTTCAAACTTTTTGTGATCAGCGGTACCCTCTGCTATGGCTTGAGCCATATCAAGAACCACAGACAGGGTTAAGCAAACAGCGAAAAGATAGAATTTTACTGATGAGAGTTGCATGTCAGACCGGTGGTACAGCATTGCAGTCATTTTGCCATTCACTAATTGTAGTGTGGAAAATTTGAAACCCTTTTATTGATTAATTATCAACCAGATACATCTGGCAGGGCAATGATCAATGTCAATTATTATGACTTTAAACTAACAACTAACGCTCCCTGTAAAACGGAACAGTTATTGAAAAAGGTATTATCGATATGCAACTGGCGACATTTTGCCGCCTCGAATTTGAGCCTGCGCAGGATACTCGGGGCTTCCAAGGCGGGCGAGAAATATCGATTTTGCGCTGGTTAGCTTCGGATAGCGGCTAATCCAGTCCATGCTGATCAGTCAACACAGGACGAGGCCAGCGTGCAGGCATCCATTCCGGCCTTGCTGGCAATGCACCCCTGGCCCGCAAGTAATCAATTAGCTTGTCGATGACTTCCAGGCCTTCGATACAGGCGATCACCCTGGATGCACCCCCGCACTTCGCGCGCGTATACTGGCCCGAACTTATAGTTTGCGTTCTCTACGCCTTCACGTCTCTGCGACGAAAGCCCCTACTCCCACTCAATGGTCGCGGGAGGCTTACCGGAGATATCGTAGGTCACACGCGTGATGCCATCGATTTCGTTGATGATGCGGCGTGACACATGATCGAGAAATTCATACGGCAGGTGTGCCCAACGCGCTGTCATGAAGTCGATGGTCTCGACCGCGCGCAATGCGACAACGTAGTCATACTTGCGGCCATCGCCCATGACGCCGACAGACTTCACCGGCAGGAACACTACGAAGGCCTGGCTCACCTTGTCATAGAGATCATTCTTGTAAAGCTCCTGGATGAATATGTGGTCCGCCAGGCGCAACAGGTCCGCATACTCTTTCTTTACTTCGCCAAGTATACGCACCCCCAGGCCCGGACCCGGGAAGGGGTGGCGATAGACCATTTCAGATGGCAGGCCAAGTTCAACGCCAATCTTGCGCACTTCATCCTTGAACAGCTCGCGCAAGGGTTCAACCAGTTCAAGTTTCATGTCTTCCGGCAAGCCGCCAACATTATGGTGCGACTTGATCAGGTGAGCATTTTTGCTGCCGGCCGATTCAATCACATCAGGGTAAATCGTGCCCTGCGCAAGCCAGTTTGCGGTTTTAAGCCTGCCGGCTTCTTCTTCAAAAATCTCGATGAAAACGCGGCCAATAATTTTGCGTTTTTGTTCAGGATCATCAATACCTGCAAGCTCGGAGAGGAATCGCTGCTCGGCATCAACACGGATGACCTTGACACCCATGTTCTCGGCGAACACGGCCATCACCTGGTCGCCTTCACGGTAACGCAGCAAGCCATTATCAACAAATACACAGGTCAACTGGTCACCGATTGCCTGGTGCAATAAAGCTGCGACCACAGATGAATCAACGCCACCGGAAAGTCCGAGGATAACTTCATCATCACCGACCCGTGCGCGTACTCGCTCGATGCTGTCTTCGATGATATTGCCGGGCGTCCAGTCAGACGCACAAGCGCAGATATCGTGCACGAAACGCTCGAGGATGCGCTGACCCTGGCGGGTATGAGTTACCTCGGGGTGGAACTGCACCCCATAGAATCCGCGGCTTTCATCAGCGATACCGGCAAAAGGCGCACTGCCTGTACTGGCTATACAAACAAAACCTTCGGGTAAGTCATCAACCCGGTCACCGTGTGACATCCACACATCAAGAAATGCATGTCCCTCTTCATTGACATGGTCTTCGATCTCTTTAAGTAACTTGCTGTGATGCCGCGCGCGTACCTGGGCATAACCGAACTCCCGATGAGCTGAAGTAGCCACCTTACCGCCAAGCTGTGCAGCCATGGTCTGCATGCCATAACAGATACCCAGCACGGGTATACCCAGAGTAAAAACAACATCCGGCGCTGACAGGGTATCAGCAGCGGTAACTGATTCCGGCCCACCGGAGAGGATAATGCCGTTAGGTTTGAACGAGGTAATGTCTCCGTCATCAACATCACTGGGATGTATCTCACAGTAAACACCGGCCTCGCGTACACGGCGCGCTATCAGCTGGGTGTACTGTGAGCCGAAATCCAGGATTAAAATCTTGTCAGAATGAATATCGTGCATAGAAATAAATTAAATTTTTGTTTATTCACCGCAGAGACGCTGAGGCGCAGAGGTTTGTTTATAAGCTGTCATCTCGAACGAATGTGAGAGATCTCCACAGTTTAAGGAGATTTACTCCGGGCATCCTGCCCTCCACCCTGCGGGCCAGCCTTCGGCTGTTCAAATCGCTCCAGGCGATTTAGTCTACTTCTGATCGAAATGACAGAAGTTTTTTTCAAAACAAAAAATTCCTCTGCGCCTCTGCGGTAAAAAATATACTTTTCTACCTGGCAAATCGTTATCAGGAACTTCTGTAATTGGGTGCTTCCTTGGTAATTGTTACATCGTGCACATGCGACTCCTGCATGCCGGCGCCGGAGATGCGTACAAACTTCGGTTCAGTGCGCATTTCGTCCAGTGTTGCGCAGCCAACATAACCCATGCTGGAACGCAGGCCACCCAGCATCTGGTGCACGATAGCCGCTAATGGACCCTTGTACGCAACACGACCTTCAATGCCTTCCGGTACCAGCTTTTCACTGCCTTCGGTGGTGTCCTGAAAATAACGGTCACTGGAACCCTGTTTCATTGCACCCAGTGAGCCCATGCCACGGTAGGATTTGTAGGAACGGCCCTGGTATAGAATCACTTCACCCGGTGCTTCTTCCGTGCCAGCCAGCATACTGCCGACCATGATGCAGTAACCGCCTGCGGCGATTGCCTTGGCCATATCACCCGAGTATCGGATACCACCATCAGCAATCAATGGTACGCCGGTGCCTTGCAGCGCTGCCGCCACATTGGCGATCGCGGATATCTGCGGCACACCAACACCTGCAACAACTCGCGTGGTACAGATGGAACCTGGCCCTATGCCGACTTTGACCCCATCGGCACCGGCTTCTGCCAGCGCCGTGGCGGCCTCACCGGTGGCGATGTTGCCGCCGATCACCTGCACGTCATAATGCTGTTTGACCCATTTCACCCGGTCGAGCACCGCCTGTGAATGGCCATGTGCGGTATCAACGACGATAATATCGACGCCAGCCCTGACCAGCGCATCAACGCGTTCCTCGGTACCCTCACCCGTGCTGACAGCCGCACCAACGCGCAGGCGTCCTTCTTCATCCTTGCACGCCAGCGGAAAATCGGTCGATTTCTGAATATCTTTTACCGTTATCATACCGCGCAACTGAAAGCTGTCATTAACCACCAGCACACGCTCGATCCTGTGCTTGTGCAACAGGCTGAGAATTTCATCCTTGGAGGCGCCCTCACGGACGGTTACCAGTTTCTCTTTCGGCGTCATTACCGCGGATACCGGCTGGTCCTGGTTCGGTTCGAAACGCAGATCGCGGCTGGTCACCAGGCCGACCAGCTTTTCACCTTCGACGACGGGCACACCGGAGATCTGGTAGTGCTCGCGCAGTGCGTTGACTTCACGGATGGTCTTGTCAGGTGAAACCTGGACCGGGTCCTTGATCACGCCGCTCTCGTACTTCTTGACCATGTTCACATGATCGGCCTGTTCTGCTGCGGTGAGGTTTTTATGGATAATGCCAAGACCGCCCTCCTGCGCCAACGAAATCGCCAGGCGCGATTCAGTGACCGTGTCCATGGCGGCCGAGAGCAAGGGAACTTTCAGCTCGATATCGCGGGTCACCCGGGTGGTCAAATCCACGTCTTTGGGCATCACGGACGAGTGGGCAGGCACCAGTAAAACATCGTCAAATGTGAGGGCTTCCTCGATAATGCGCATGATGATACCTGCCGTGCGGATAAAAGCCGGTAATTATAGGCTTCTGGCGGGGCCGGGTAAACACGGAGCGACTCTTTTCATGCAGATATCGCTTGTATACAATGACTTACGGATCCAAACAGCGACATATATGTCACAATACAGCAGTGAACAACTAACAGTGAACAGTTAACAGTGAATCAAATATCTGGATTTAACTGGAATCTGTTCACATAACACTGTTCACTATTAACTGTTAACTATTCACTGTGGTCATGAAAGAACGTTCAGTATTCAGCGTATCCGAACTCAACAGCGCCGTTGCCCGCCTGCTGGAGCAGGAGTTCGCCTGGGTCTGGGTCGAGGGCGAGATTTCCAACCTGGCTACACCCACCTCCGGTCATATCTATTTCACCCTGAAAGATGCCGGCGCCCAGGTTCGCTGTGCCATGTTCCGCGGCCGCAACCGTGAGCTGAAATTCAAGCCGGAAAACGGCAGCCAGGTCGTTGTACGCTGCAAGGTCAGCCTGTATGAAGTGCGTGGCGACTATCAACTGATCGTTGACCGCATGGAACAGGCCGGCGCAGGCGCCCTGCAGAGAAAATTCGAGGAACTTAAACAAAAACTTGCTGCAGAAGGACTGTTCGATGAAGCCAGCAAGCAGGACATCCCGGAATTTCCGGTGTGCATCGGCGTCATCACTTCCACAACCGGCGCCGCCATTCGGGATGTACTCAGCGTTATCGCACGTCGATTCCCGTCGGTGCCGGTGAAGCTCTATCCCGTGCCTGTACAAGGAGAGGAATCCGCCCCTGCAATTTGCCATGCCTTCGAGCTCGCACAACAGCATGGTGTCTGTGATGTACTGTTGCTGGTACGTGGCGGTGGTTCGCTCGAGGACCTGTGGTCTTTCAACGAAGAATCGGTTGCACGGGCGATCTTTAATTGCTCGATACCGGTAGTCAGCGGTGTCGGTCACGAGGTTGATATCACCATTGCCGATTTTGCAGCTGATCACAGGGCCGCCACACCAACTGCAGCAGCTGAGACCGTGACGCCAGATCAGCAGGCCTTGATGCAAACGCTTGACTGGTATCAATCGAGACTGGAACAACTGGCAAGTGAAAAAATCTCGCGCCTGGGTGAGCGACTGTCCTGGCTACGCACACGATTAACGCAGCAACATCCATTGACGATATTGCAAAGACTGGGGCAGCGAGTGATTGATATAGACAAACGTATGCGCATAACGATGGATTATAAAATTCGCTCTGCAAACGATCGCATGCAGCATGTACATACACAACTGTTGTCATGCTCGCCCGCGATTGCCATTCACAATTATCGCAATAACATCGAGCGCCTGCTGCAGCATGCGGTATTCCAGATAAAGTCTGTTGTGGAGCAGCGCAAATCGCACTTGAGAACTCTTGCAAGCACATTGAATGCCATCAGCCCTTTGCAAACATTGAGCCGCGGCTACTCAATTACCAGCAGTACCGATGGACAGACAATTACAAACACTGATAGTGTTTCTCAGAATGAGTTGATTAAAACCCGCCTGCACATAGGGCAATTAATCAGCCGCATTGAAAAAATCATAAAGGATTAAATGCGTGCATATCTCAACAAACATTTTCTATTGCTTATTGAGCGTGGCGCTGTGTTTCGCGACCGCGTCATTTGCCGAGGGCACAGCGCCTGTCAAGGTAAAAACAGTCTCTTATAGAAACGCTGCCTACTATCCTGAACACAACACTGCTGCAGAAGTTATTGCCAGGCACTATAGTAAGGTCAGTGCTGAAATATCCGCTACCGTTGTAAGTGTTAACCACGATACCGGCGACAAGGTCAATCAGGGCGACACTATTATCGCGCTTGATTGCCGCACATACCAGCTGCAGTTACAACAGGCACAGGCAGCTCATGACGCAGTCAAGGCGCAGCTTGAAAACGCCAGGAAACTATTTGCCAGCGCGCAGAAACTGCAAAAGCAAAACAATATTTCACAAGAACTGTATAACCAGCGCAATGCCGATGCTTCACGTTTAAAAGCCGAGTCAATCAATACAAAAGCCGGTATTGAAGCCGCCAATATAGCCGTAGATAGATGCGACATCAAGGCATCGTATGACGGTTATATCAGTGAACGATTTATCAGCAAGGGTGAACTTGTTCAGCCGGGAACACCCGTGTTTCAAATGATTACCTCCGAACAGGGTCGTGTAGATGCACATATCAATAACTTTGAATATGGAAGCTTCTTACAGGGCACTGACTATCGCTTTGTATTTAACGCTGTAAGTTATGATCTGGCAGTTGACAGCATATTGCCTGTGCTTGATAAAAACTACCGCACGCACACAGCAAGATTATCATTTGTTGATAAACCTGCACCAACAGGAAGTCACGGCGAACTGAAATGGCGCGACAATCAACTGGCACTACCATCCAGCCTGGTTGTAGTACGCAAGCAGCAGGCCGGTGTACTTGTGGCCAACAGCAACACGGTGAAATTCATTCCGGTTGATTCCTATGTAGAGGGCCACCCGGCACAGATCGAACTCGACCCGGACACGCAAATCATTACCGCCGGCAGGCATGGCCTGAAACATGGAGACAGCATCACTGTGATGCTGTCTAATTAAGATACCGCCGATATGTTCAGAAGTTTTCTGCAAAACCATGTACTGGCAAACCTGACATTTGTGCTGGTACTGGTTCTTGGCATTACCACCTATATCTTTCTACCGCGCGAGCAGGATCCTGCGGTCAACTTCAACTGGATAGCGATCACCACGATACTGCCTGGAGCAGCCGCTCTGGACGTGGAAAAGCGTGTCACCGATCCGCTGGAGGAAGTGATTCGTAAAGTACCGGATATGCGCTTCGTATCCAGCACCAGTCGCGAAGGCACCTCCAGTATCCTGGTACGTTTTAATGAAATCAGTGACCGCGTATTCGATAAACGCGTTACTGACCTGCGCCGCGAAATCCAGAACAAAACTGATGAACTGCCTGAAGAGGCCCTTGATCCGTTCATCCTGGAAATTACCTCGGGCAATGCCTACCCCACTGCTTCGTTGGTAGTTACCTCGGCTGCGCCTGATGAAAACCTGCGCGTGAATGCAGAACGTATCAAGAAAGATCTTGAGCAAATGAAAGGCATCGACCGTATCGATAAAACTGCGTTGTACGATCCTGAACTGCAGGTTTTATTTGAGCCCGAGACATTGCACAAGTACGGCATTAAGCCCGGCGATATCGCTGACACCGTGCGCAGTTATTACCAGGACACTTCAGCGGGCAGTCGACAGGTACATAATGAAGAATGGTTTATCAGGTTGACCGGCAGCAAGGCAGATCCTGCATACCTTTCCTCGTTGCCGGTAATGACATCGTCGGGCAGAGTCCGCCTCGGTGAAATTGCCGTTGTGCAACGTGCACGGGAAAAAGCCGACAGACTGGTCAGCTATAACAATGATGACGCCGTCATGCTGGCAGTATTCAAGAAGTCCAACACCAACACCTTGAAGATTGTTGAAAAGCTCAACGACTATATCGAAAACTGGAACAAAACCAGCGACATCACCGGGGTAAAACTGACACTGATAGACGATGCTACCGAACTGACAAAAAAATCGATTCGCGTGATGCAGAACAATGCCCTGCTCGGTTTAGTGTTCGTGTTATTTGTCACCTGGCTGTTCCTGGG
>CAZRKQ010000011.1:0-1759 GCA_964600755.1 uncultured Thiotrichaceae bacterium | reverse complement strand
TCAACAGGTGCATGAGCACATAGCGCATCGGGATCAGCAGTAGCAGGCCCAGTGCCCAGGCCGATGGTAGCTTGCCGGTGGACGCAGCCAGGAATACAACGGCGAAGATATCCTGCATGATCAGGACGCCGATGGCGGTCTGGCCGTACCTGGACTGGTACTCACCTTTGTTCTCCAACGTTTTGACCGTGAACACGGTGCTTGAAAAACTCAGTGCGAAACCGATCAACATGGCCTTGCCGATATCGATGCCGGCGAACGCCTGGATGCCGGCCAGGCTCATCCAGTAAAGCAAGGTGCCTAGTACGGCGATAACGATCGCCGTGTGCAATGTCGTCCCTCCCCAAATTACTGGGCGTAAGAGCGAGCGCAGATCGAGCTTTAGACCGATGGTGAACAGCAACAGCGTGACACCAAGATTGCCGATCATGGTCAGCCGATCGGCGTCATACACGCCTGAGAAATTCAGCACAAAGCCACACAGCAGGTAACCCACCATGGGTGGCAGGCCCAGGCGTGCTGCCACAATACCAGCGATCAGTGCCGGGCCGATCCAGAGGAGATCATTCATCGTTATTCACGAACCAGGTACGTTCCCTGTTGAGCCAGATAGTATGAACCATTTTTTTGATTGTCCATAGGAGGATTCCATTTAGGGGGCAATATTTCATTGAAAGTCTGCCCAGCTATGCCAAAGAACGAGAGCAGATATTAAGGGAGAATATATCCGGTCATGCTATTAAATTATCATTCACGGACCCAGACTGAATGACTGCGTCCAGTACATTCCTGACCTTTAACGAAAAACTCTGTACTTCCGCTTTAGGCCGCTATGTTGAGCTTAACATAGCGGCCACTATGTGTAGACCCAAACTATGTGTATTTACAAATTTACCTTGTGGGTCGACCCTTGGGCGACGTCGGAAGAGGCCCAATTATCCTATGTCGACATAGACAACCTGCTCAACAAACAAAGTGGCTTAAAAGGCATTTGCGGTATTAATGACATGCGGGAAATCCACAATCAGGCTGAAAACGGCAAACCACCTGCGCAATTGGCCATAGAGATGTATTGCTACCGCATAAAAAAATACATCGGTGCGTATTCAACTGTTTTAAATCATGTTGATGCCATAGTATTTACTGCGGGAATCGGCGAAAATGCGGCATTCATTCGCGAAAAAGTCTGTGAAGGTTTAAACGGTTTAGGAATCATTCTGGATACCGCGAAAAACCAATTACAACGCTCAGATATATTAGACATTAGCGCTGCTGAATCGCCAGTGAAAATATTGACGATTCCAGCCGACGAAGAATGGGAGATCGCGCAGCTGACTATGAGTTTGTTATAGATACTGAATAGCAACCCAAACCGCTGCACGGCCACAAATCAGAGAATAACTTGCTTCTTGAAGAAGGAGTGGTACTGTTTGCTGAAGCCTTCGACAAATTGCTGGATGCAGTAGAAAAAGCCAGATGAGATTGTTTTATTTTTATAACTTTGTTTCCCTATGGGGGAATGTGAATTTATTAAATGGAAAGGGGGAAATGCCATGCAATTAGGAATGATAGGATTAGGAAGAATGGGAGCCAATATGGTGCGGCGTCTCATGCGAGCCGGACACGAAGGTGTTGTATTTGATATGAATCCTGAATCAGTGAAAGGTCTTGCCGGTGAAGGTGCTGTTGGAACAGCTTCCATCGAGGAGTTTGTCGGGAAGCTCACAAAACCAAGAGCAGTGTGGATCATGGTACCCGC
>CAZRKQ010000010.1:0-5985 GCA_964600755.1 uncultured Thiotrichaceae bacterium | reverse complement strand
TTCATTTGCGAACCTGAAAATACCTTTGCGACCTTTGCGTCTCTGCGCCTTTGCGTTAAAAAATCGGACTACGAAATTAACGCGCTTTAATGTAAAATACCGCACACATTTTTAAGCATAGATGGTTTAAATGATTGAAATCAAATCATTTTCCAGCAATTACCGCTCATCTACGACAACAACAGATTTTTAATACAGTGCTGGTTTTACGCCAGCGTGAGTTACCTCGGAGATACTAGATGATTAAACCTCATGGTTCTAACGAACTGAATCCATTGTTTGTATACGATTCAGCAGAAAACGATGCTCTGCAACAGGAAGCTGAAGGCATGGCTTCAGTGCTCGTAAGCTCTGCCACAGCAGCTAATGCTGTAATGCTGGGCGCGGGTTACTTCAATCCGTTGACCGGATATATGAATAAAGCCGACGCACTGTCTGTTGCCACAGACATGAAAACCGCTTCAGGCTTGTTCTGGCCTACCCCGGTTTTAAACCTGGTTGAAAATGCCGGCAACGTCAAAGCAGGCGATCGCATCGCACTGAAAGATCCTAATGTTGAAGGTCATCCGATTCTTGCCGTTATGGATGTCGAAGCCGTTGAAGAATTCAGCGATGACGAAATGGCCTTGATCACAGAAAAAGTTTATCGTGCTAGCAACGAAGAAGCACACCCGGGTGTAGATGCATTCAATTCACAGGGTAAGGTTTGTCTGTCTGGCCCTATCAAGGTGCTGAACTTCTCTTATTTCCAGACTGAATTCCCGGACACATTCCGCACTGCTGTAGAAATTCGTAACGAAATCGCTGAACGCGGCTGGAAGAAAGTTGTTGCTTTCCAGACCCGTAATCCGATGCATCTGGCACACGAAGAACTCTGCCATATGGCAATGGATCGTTTAGGTTGTGACGGCCTGGTGATTCACATGCTGCTTGGCAAACTGAAACCGGGTGATATCCCTGCTCCTGTACGTGATGCAGCAATCCGCAAGATGGTTGAACTGTACTTCCCGCCTAACAGCGCCATGGTAACCGGCTACGGTTTCGATATGCTGTATGCGGGGCCACGTGAAGCGGTATTACATGCAGTATTCCGCCAGAACATGGGCGCCACCCACTTCATTATTGGTCGTGACCATGCTGGCGTGGGCGACCACTACGGTGCATTTGATGCGCAGACAATCTTCGAGGACGATGTACCTGCAGGCGCGCTTGAAATAGAGATTTTCAAGGCTGACCACACCGCCTACTCCAACAAGCTGAACAAGGTCGTGATGATGTCCGAAGCACCGGATCATTCAAAAGAAGACTTCGTTCTGTTGTCAGGTACCAAGGTACGTGAAATGTTAGGCCAGGGTATTGCACCGCCTAAAGAATTCTCACGTCCTGAAGTGGCG
Organism: uncultured Thiotrichaceae bacterium; assembly: GCA_964600755.1. Classification (GTDB taxonomy): domain Bacteria; phylum Pseudomonadota; class Gammaproteobacteria; order SZUA-229; family SZUA-229; genus JABDQW01. The sequence continues at coordinate 4,591 of CAZRKQ010000010.1, read as the reverse complement.
CAGATATTGATGGATTACTATCAAACCCAAAGGCAGGAAGAACCCGCCTAGCTGCCTGGATCGATGACCGAAATAGTCACAGTTGGTATATTGTCCGATACCCACGGCTATCTGGACGAGCGTATAGCAGAAGTTATACGTGATTGCGATTATGCTATTCATGCCGGCGACATCATGGGCGCTCACATCCTTGAGCAGCTGCATCCCCGCAAGATCGTTATCGCTGTCGCTGGCAATAATGACTATCCTGCAATGTGGAACAAGGATGAAGCGGACATTGTATCTGCACTACCAAAATCAACAAGCCTGGTATTACCCGGCGGCACCATAAACATCGAGCACGGTCACAGACTCGGCGGCTTCCCTGAACATGATCAATTCCGCTGCGACCATGCTGACGTGAAACTGGTCGTGTACGGCCATACCCACAAGCGTGTCATTGATCAGCAAGCTGAGCCCTGGATCGTGAATCCGGGTGCCGCCGGCAGGGAAAGGACTAAAGGCGGCCCATCCTGCCTGATACTCAATGCGAGCGAGACTGAATGGACAATAGAAACGGTTTTATTTTCCGATACAGCAGCGGCCTGAAAAGCGTAATAATAATTAAAATTGATTTACCGCAGAGACGCAGAGACGCTGAGATAAATCTTTATAGAGTTGTGGCTCCACAATCAACGCATTGGGTACGATAAAGCATATCTTGCTAAAAGCGATTCGAAATTTTCTCATCAAAACCTGAATATTCTCTGCGTCTCAGCGCCTCTGCGGTAAATTAATGTTAAACCTTGATATAGATCCAGCCTTTTTGCAGGCGCTCTGAAATAAGCTCCTGCGCTGTTTTATCAGTTACAGCCTTTTCCATCATGACAAGCTGCTTGCCTTCTTTCTTCTGGGCCTTGTCGATAGAACGCATGCAGGCATAGAGCGAGACATTATCATTGTTGTCGACGATGCCTTCTATGCGATCAAGGTAAGGTGACACCCCGACACGCATCATATTGATACCTTCCCTGTATGTGACAATATCCAGTTTCATTGGCGTGCCAGCATCACGGTAACTGGCGAGCAGCTGTTCTGCCTCATCGAGTGCGCCTTTGACTGCATAGATATCTCCAGTAGTGACATGCAGTATTATCTTGCGTTCTGCCCTGTTAACCTGCGCTGCACTCTTGTAATACTGGAAAACATCATCTGCCGAGGCTATTTGTGTCGAACGTGCAGCATCATTGACGGTCCATCCTGTAAGCATACCAATAGCCAGCAGCAAACTGGCTGCAATACCTTTCCATAAATAGCGGCTGATGCCGGCGTTTCCAGCACCACTTGCGTTGTCTGGATCCGGAACGTTTTCGTAGGCATAACCTACAAGCTCACGAACTGCTTTTAGCTGGCACACACGTTCGCGTATTGATGCATCCTCGAGTATTGAATGACGAATTTCATCATTCTCATCGGTATCTAACTGCTGATCTATGAACAGGTTGAGCTTTTCATCTGTGTAGGTTTTATCATTCATTATTTCACCCTCATCAACTTGACTGGCAGCTTTCCTTCACCAGCCAGATCCAGTAACTGCTCCTTCAAATTCTGCCGGGCCCTGTACAAGCGGCTCATTACTGTTCCGATTGGAATATCTACAATATCTGCGATCTCTGCATAACTGAAACCTGCAAAATCCGCCAGTGTTACAACTTCTCTCAAAGACATCGGCAAACGCTCAACCGATGACCTCACCCTGCCGACAATCTGCGACTTCTGATAGTTGTCAGCATGTTCCGGCTGGCCTTCATCACCAACATCATACAGCTCTACATTCCTGCCCTGGACCCGCAGGTAGTCATGCCAGTTATTCAGCAGAATTCGATATAACCAGGTATCCAGTGTTGCCTGGTTACGCAGGCTGTCAGCCTTTTTCATGGCCTTGAGCATGGTTTCCTGCACCAGGTCATCGGCCAGCGATGTATTGTGGCACCATGAGTAGGCCACCCTGTAAAGTTTGGTTCTTCTATCCGCAAATTCCTGCTTGAGCCGCGTTGCCGCAAACAGGTTCTTGATTTTTGTCATGCACTCCATCCTCCACCTATATAGACGTGCTATCCCTGTATTTATTCCTGACTAACGTAGTCAGGATCTAATCTGAATAAACCTTCACTGGCTTACGTCTACCTAACAGTAACAAAATTTCGTGGCAACTTCATGGCAAGCGGAAATAATTATATGCCTTTGTTTTTATTGAACTTTTATCGTTATTTCCTGTGCGTGACAACTGCCGTCCTGCTGTTCATGGGCTCACAGGCGGTGATTGCGGCACCTGATGTTATGCTCGAAGGCATCGACGGGATTAGACATAATCTCAACGAGTACATCGGCAAAGGTAAATGGACTGTACTCAATATCTGGGGCGCCCGCTGCCCGCCCTGCCTGGAAGAGATGCCCGAGCTGGTCCATTTTCATGATGACCATAAAGACTCGAATGCAATCGTCGTCGGGGTTGCCATCGATTTCCCGTCTTATGGCTACGCCAAAAAAGACGAAGTCAGCGAATTTATAGATGAACACCTGATCGAGTTTCCAATACTGCTGAGTGACGCAAGTATTTCAGAACAAATTGGTGCCGGCATGCTCGAGGGCCTGCCAACGACATATCTTTACACACCGGAAGGCAAGCTTGCTGGTATGCAGGTAGGCGGTATAACTAGAAACATTCTAGAAAACTTTATCGACAAGTACGAGCGCAAGACCAATCCGGATGCTGATAGTTCAATAAAAAGTGAATAACTTGACAGTTCACCCGTCTGAAGCTAGAAGTTAAATAAAAAATCGGCTGATGGACATTTCCATCTTCTATATTTAATACCCGATGGAGGCATCAATGATAAAGCTTTTGCAATCACTCTTACTTGTCGTGCTGACCAGCATTGTCTTTCAGGCATATGCTGCGGAGGATGACAAACCATTCGCCGAACATAAAGTTGTTCTTCAAATCAGCGATGCTGATCCAACCAAACAAACGCTCGTGCTAAATGTAGCGAGCAACCTGATAAAGGCTTATGGTCCTGACAAGGTTGATGTTGAAATCGTTGCATTCGGACCCGGTCTAAGGCTGATGTTTGCTGACAACGGTAACACGGGCCGCATCAGCGGTTTGACAGACAACGGCGTACGTTTTGCTGCCTGCAGTGTCACCATCAAGAAAATAACCAAGGTACTGGGAAAGGAACCAGCAATGAACCAGCAAGCTGGCGTAGTTCCAGGCGGAGTAGCGCGGATAATTGAGCTGGTTAACCAGGACTACATCCTGGTCAAGCCCTGATTCGGCACAACAGAATAATAAATAGCAAAAAATATATATATTTCGGAGGATAAACAGTGATTCCAAGTAAACGAAAAATTGCTTTACTGGCAGCCGGCATCGCGGGCTGCCTGTTAACACAATCAGCCTACAGCGCAAACTGGCTGATGCTGCAGGGTACAGAAACCGCAAAACAGGGCCAGGCACCACGCGCGCATGTGTGGGGCTTCATCCAGGCGCAGTACCAGTATGACACCAGCGACGCCAATACGGCTGGTGGTTATATTCCGCCAAAGCTGATCGGCCCCAATCTGGATAGTCAAAGCCAGTTTAATGTCAACCGTGCACGTATCGGTGTCCGCGGCACAGGCTTTCCGCTGGATTCAAAAGTGAACTATTTCATACTGACTGAATTCGGCAATAACGGCATCACCTATGGTGATGATGGCAAGCATCTTACCGATGCCAGCATAACGCTCAACCATATCCCGGGCGCACGTATACGTATGGGCCAGTTCAAATATCCGGGTGCGGAAGAAGGTCTGCAAGCCATCCATGTGTTCGATTACATCAACTTTACCAGTGTCACCAACCAGTTGTTGCTGGAACGCTTTCCAACAGCCTCTGATACCAATCAGGCACCGACCCCTACGCCCAATGCCAACATGAACCAATACTCAAGATCGGTTGGTGCATTTCGCGATGTCGGTATCCAGATATTTGATACCTTCAAGGCCAGTAACTGGGAACACAGCTACGCTCTGATGGTGGGTAATGGTAACGGCATTAACCGCGGTGAAAATGATGGCAACAAGGATATCTACCTGTACTGGTCTTCAGAAATGGTATTTGGCGGCAAGGGCGGCCGACGTGAAGGCTGGAAACTGTTTGCCTGGTACCAGGATGGCAAGCGCACCAATGCCTTTGACCCGACCCAGGAACAGGATCGTACCCGTGCAGGTGTTGGTACCAAGTACCTGAAAAAACCTTTCCGTGTAACCGCTGAGTATATAGATGGTGAAGGTATGATTTTCCAGGGACAGCACCGCCCTGCGCATATTTTCAATAACGAAGAGGCCAATGGCGGTTATATCGAAGGCGGCTGGTATATAGGCAAGAGCAATTTCGAGGTTGACCTGCGCTATGACACCTATACACGCGGTGAAAATCACCCGACGTCAGCAACCAATGATGAAAGCACTGCGGACACGGTGACTCTCGGTGGACAATACCACTTCAACAAGAAGACACGCCTCAATCTCGAATACGCCAGCCGTGACTTCAAGTCTGATACCACTG
>CAZRKQ010000009.1:0-7926 GCA_964600755.1 uncultured Thiotrichaceae bacterium | reverse complement strand
ATGTCCTGCTTGCCCATCTGGATCAGCTCATAGGCATTGCCGACACAGTGTGTACTGGTTGCGCAGGCAGAGCTTATTGAATAATTCACACCCTTGATATGGAACGGTGTTGCCAGGCAGGCAGATACCGTGCTGCTCATGGTTCTAGGCACCATGTAGGGGCCGACGCGTCGCAGGCCCTTGTTACGCAGTATATCGGCAGCTTCGACCTGGTTTGAGGATGAGCCTCCACCTGAACCCATGATAATGCCTGTACGTGTATTGGACACCAGGTCATCAGTCAGGCCGGCATGCTCAATCGCCTGTTGCATGGAAATATATGCATAGGCAGCTGAGTCACCCATAAAGCGTTTGACCTTGCGGTCGATGAACGCATCAACATCGATATCAATACTGCCAGCAATATGGCTGCGCATGCCCATATCAACATACTTTTGCTGGAACTTTATGCCTGAGCGGCCTTGTTTAAGTGAATCAAGTACGGCATTTCTGTCATTTCCAAGACAGGAAACGATGCCATAACCAGTAACAACAACACGTTTCATAAAAATCTCTAGAAATTATCGGTAGAAGTAAATAGTCCTACTCGCAGGTTTTTTGCGATGTATATAATTCGGTCATCAACTGACAGCTCGCCGTCAGCGATACCCAGAACCAGGTCTCTTGCAATGACCCTTCTGATATTGATCTGATAGCGTACGGTTTCTGCTGATGGTAATACCTGGCCGGTAAATTTTACTTCACCCACGCCAAGTGCACGCCCGCGACCAGGGTAACCCAGCCAGCCCAGGTAAAAGCCAACAAGCTGCCACATGGCGTCGAGACCCAGGCACCCCGGCATCACCGGGTCACCATCAAAATGGCAGTCAAAAAACCAGAGACTCGATTTTATGTCGAGCTCGGCTTTGATTACACCCTTGTTGTACTCACCGGAATTCTCGGCGATGTTTGTGATACGATCAAGCATGAGCATATTAGGCAGGGGCAATTGTGCATTGCCGGGGCCAAACAGCTCGCCATGTCCGCATTTTATTAATTCATCATAGGTGTAGGAGCTTTGACGGGTCATTGAGGCTGCTTCTTTATTGTGTCCGGTTTTTTTGTCTGCGAGCATTATAGTTTGGCTAAAAAAGCGCTGATTTTATAGGAAATTGCCGAATGATGGTATCTGACATAATCGATTGAGAATGAAATATGGAGGAAATTTTACTCATAAGCCTGCTGCTGGCAATTATTGCCTACTGGTGGGATACCACGCGGACCAACGAGATTGCCATGCAGAGCTGCCGACGGATCTGTCAGTCCACAGGCGTTCAGCTGCTGGATGCGACTGTATCCAGGCAGCGCGTCTGGCTGCGGCGGCACCCCCAGGGTGGAATCCAGTTATGTCGTTTATACAGCTTCGAGTACAGTCAGGATAACGAAAACCGTCAGTTTGGCTATATCGTATTGCTTGGGCACCAGGTGGTAGAAAGTAAAATCGGGCCTTCAAACGCAGTGGAGCCCGGCTCAGGTTCTGAATCGGGCTCCACCTTACATTAGGGCTGTCTGCAATCAGTATGTGAAAAAGCGTTTACTAAACTGTAAACGTGCCGGGCCTTCCTCACCTTCAGGCGTGATGTTCAGCTTGAATTTCAGAAATTCACCATCGCTGACTTTTAATTCGGCGATGTAATAGATCGCAGTATCTTCCTTGATTTCCCGGAACTCGAGGTTTTTCAACTGTCCGGTCAGGTTGCTGGCGTTGCCTGCAATAGTGGCAGGGACAGGTTTACCCGTGGTGCCCATGACTTTTTTCAACACTGTAATGTTGACAATAATACGGTTGTTGCGACGTGTCAGCTCATAAGCCTTGGCAATTTCAGGAGACAGGGTGTCACTTCTGAAGGCGTTGTAATGGACGACATAATCACCGAATACCTGCGAATTTTCAGCGGCAGCATTGGCTCCAAAACCGAGTAATGCAAGCATGAAAAGGCTTTTAATAAACAGGCTCAAATTTCCTCGAAGACCTAATGATCCACACATACGAAATCTCCTCGTAAGTATTCGTAATTAACAGCTATAGGGTAACACTATTGCGATCATAAGGCACATTGTAGATAGCGGCATAATCGCTACAATAGTATGAATATTTGCGCTTTTCGAGTATAAATCAGCAATTATTTGCCGCCTGGCAGCAGTTTCAGCAGGTCCTTGCCGATACAGTCAAGTCGCCACCCACTCAAAACCTGTAAGTCGCGTTTTCCCGAAATAAGCTTTTCAGCATCCTTGCGATTACACAGCATTCCCTGGGAGATACCCAGCTGGGAGGCTTTTTTGCGGAGCTGGTCAAGCACTGCCGTCAGTGCCGTTGATTGATCTGCCGTCAGCTGTCTACGTTTGAGTGTTGGCCACTCCGATTCAGGTTTGTCGAAGGCCAAACATATGGCTTCAGACAGTGAGTCGAGCTCAGACATCCCGAGTAATTTTCTGATACGACCAATTTGGCTCAGCTCACTGACGTTCTTCGGTTGTTTAACAGCAATCTGGACGATATGGTCATCCGGCAGGATCCTCCGTCGCGTCCGGTCTTTTCCGATTGCCTGCTGCTCGCGCCATATGGAAGCTTGCTGTAACACGGCAAATTCAATACCACGCAGGCGTTCCTTGCCTTTAACCCGTGTCCAGCACTGTGACAGGTCGTCTTGATTGTTTATAAACCGTGAACACAGACGATCACATTCCTCGTGCATCCATTGTGACCGGTTCAATGCTTCAAGTTCGCCCAGCTGTTGTTTGTATAAGGACAACAAAAAACGCACATCATCAGCGGCATATTCAAGCTGTGCCTTCGTCAATGGTCGCTTCAACCAGTTCGTGCGCGTCTCCGATTTGGGTAGTTTTATATCCAGTTCTTTTTCCACAAGCCTGGCATAACTGATCTGATGGTCTTCGTTCATCAGTGCAGTAGCGACCTGTGTATCGAAAAGCGGGCAGGGTTTATTGCCCAGTGTCAGTTCAAGAACCTCGAGATCCTGCAAACAGGCATGAAAAACCTTGGTTATCGAGTCGTTGAATAAAAGTTCTGACAATAGCGGTTTTGCATCAAATGCCAGTGGATCAATACATGCTATATGACTATCGCCGGCGATCTGAATTAAACCGATGTGGGGGAAATAGGAGCTTTCACGGGCGAATTCCGTATCGACTGCAATACAGTCCTGGGTTTTCAGTTCATCACATAACGCAGCCAGTGCCGCAGGTGATTCGATGAGTTCTGGTGTCATGCAGGGCGGCTCTGAGTAATTCTCATTAGGTTCTGCGGAGTTTTATCAGAGTTGCCCCTGTTATTTGGGCGCCAGTAATTCAATTTGATAACCATCGGGATCTTCTACGAAGGCGATAATGGTTGTGCCGGCATTCATCGGGCCAGGCTCACGAATGATTTTTCCGCCCTGGGCGCGGATTTTTTCTGCTGCAGCGTAAACATCATCAACTTCGATAGCGAGATGGCCAAAACCACTGCCTAAATCGTAATTATCGGCATCCCAGTTATGGGTAAGTTCGATTACAGAATTGTCTTTTTCATCACCATAGCCGACGAATGCAAGTGTGAATTTTCCATCCGGGTAATCTTTTTGTCGTAACAATGTCATCCCCAGGATTTCGCTGTAGAAATTAATGGATTTTTCCAGATTGCCAACGCGTATCATGGTATGCAGCAGGCGCATGTTCTTCTTCACCGGTTTTTCGTAGTAAAGTGTGTATGTTACATTGCTGCATACATAGATGCGACAACCGAGTGAAGCCCACGACATGGATTATTCATTTAACGCGAAAACATTCAGAACTCTGCTACATAGTGCGGTTGCAGAGCACCTCAGTGAAGTTACAGCCGAAACCGCGGCTGAACAAACACCCGAACAGCTCCTGGCGGGAATGGAAAAGGCAATCGATGTGATGGAGCGCGCCGATGCAGATGCTGTATCGAAGCAAGGCGAGGCGGCACTGTCGGATGATGAAATCACCGAAATTGGCGATTATGCGCTTGATCTGCTGGGGGCGCTGGTAGAGCTTGCCGAGTCGACCAGCGGGCACCAGAATCGCGACCTAACACGCCTTACCATACCCATATCCTTGTGGATTGCCAGGCAGGGTGGACATATCAACAAGCTTGAGCTGGTGGTTAATTCGCTAGCAGCCTGGGCCAATGAGCTGCAGGACACCATACAGATTGCTGAACTGGCAAGAGTTATGCGTGAGATTATAGATGCGGCATCTGACGAAATACGCCAGGATCTTGAGCAGAGCAACCCGATGCGCCCATGGCGCATCATCAATCTTAACTATGGCATAGTTGCAACCCGAAGCCATGATCCGGCACTGATGGATGCGGCTTTTGCGGTGCTGGTCGAAAACCTGCCGCAGGATGCGCGTGCGTTTTTCAGAGAGGGCATGGAGCAGATGGATGTTGTCGGATACCCCCGGGAAGTACGTGAAGTTGTTGAAAGGTATGACAGGATGTGGGGGGCTGGGGATACTTTGCACTGACGTGCAAGGGGGTAGGTATTAGGTACTAGGATCTAGGCACTAGGTACTAGGCACCCAATCCTACACATAGATCCTAGTCCCTGGTTCCTGGCTTTGCAGAAGCCTCATGCTTGCTTTTTATGAAGGCCGAATGCGGCACGTGTAGCAGGTCTGCCAGCCTCCTCACCAGGTGTTCTTCAAATTTGTGCACGGTATGGTCTGCATATGCCATTTGCCAAAGGCGTGTTACCAGCTCGCGCTTTTGTTGCTGTGTATAGAACTCATTGATGAGTGAGGTGAACTGGTAATAGTCAGTCGCTTCGGCCCTTTCTTCTTCTGCAAGTTGAATAAGGTTTTGTGCTTCATTTATATTTAAATCGAAATTGTCCTGCAAAGCATTGCGCAGGATGTCGAGTTCACTTTGAGCAACCGAATAATCTGCGTACAGAACTTCAATCATCAGCGCTGCACATGCGAGCTGTAGCTGGTGTTCCAGCTCTTCTTCACTAATGCTTTCAGTGACGATGATATACTGTTCGAAAAATTGCCTGATTTTTACGATCATGAGGCTTCTCTTGCCTTGTTCAACAGGTGTTCCAGGCGTATTTCATCAAAACCGCTCATCATATATTTATCAACCAGTAAAACAGGAATGGCCTGGCCATTGATGTCATTGAATAATTTTTCGCCTTCAGTGGAGCGTTCGATATCGTATTCACAGTAGCTGATATTGTTGCTGGTCAAATAACGGCGTGCCTGGTAACAGTAAGGGCACCACCATGTGCTCAGCATAATAACTTCAGGTTTGCTCTTGAGAATTTCGTCATTGCAATGAACACGTGCAATGGAAGGTTTGTAGTTGACGATTATCAGACCGATAACTATGAGTGCAACAATGACTATACCGTTCAGGCGCCGTGGCCTGGAGTTTTTGGGTTTTGTATCTTGTTGTGATTGTTTCTGCATTCTTTAATAAACAACACCCGGGAACCAATATGACTCCCGGGTGCCTTGATTGTTCCAGCTAAGGCTGTTTTTAACGCATGTAATCACGTCTTCTTTCGTCAACATCGCGGTCATTGTACTCGCGCAGTTCCGCAATAAAGTGCCTGCGATAATAGAGTACTGCACTGGTGCCATTCGCCTTGACATCGACGATTTTCCACTTGTCGTCATTGCGGCGCATACCAAATTCAAGACGGGCCGGGCGTTGTTGTGCCTTGACAACCTTGACTCTTACAACGGCTTCGTCACCACGGCCTCTGAAGATGGTATTGTCATAACGGAGTGATGTGTTCGCGGGATCAAAGCCGCCCATGTGTTTAACCAGTGCTGTGAGGAATGTTTCCTGCAACCTTGCCTGGAACTCAGTCTTGTCTTGTTTACTCATGTAACGTGCGTAAGGCCCCGTGATCCATTCTGACATTGCATCGAAATCAAAATGGGGGAAAATTTCCTTTTCAAGGTAAGCTCGCAGCATACCTGGGTGAGCAGCGTCCTGACCCTTTATGAATTTTTCAAGATCTTCAACAGTCTGCTTGAGCTCTTTTACTGGATCAGGTATGTCGGCGTGGCGGCTGCTTCCGGTGGGGTAGCGGTCACCTCTGTCGCCATAACGTTTAGAATAGTCGGTGTATGCATATGATGTATTTATGCACAGGATAACTAACAGGGTGGTAAGCGGTACAAGGAATTTCTTCATGTAAGTTCTCTTTATTATAAGAATATGGGCATATGAGCGCTAAGATTAACGTGCAAAACGGGTTGCCATCAAGGGTTGGAGCAAAAATACACCTTTTATTTCTTCTCCTGCTTGCGGGCGTGGTTTCGACGCTGGTTGTGCCGTTGACAGCGGCAACAGACGACTGGTCGGTGATCGAGGAAGAAATGGCACTTGAGCAGCGGGCACTGGAGGTAAATGAAGGTGAACTCCAGTTGTTAGACAAGCCACCCGAGGCCGCATCACACTATCACCAGAATCGCATGATGATTACAGAGCAAAGTCTGAGCGATGGCTGGGTAACAATGTATCAATGCCATACTGACCTGGACAAGGTCTCAGCCTCGCAGATTGTATATGACCCTGACCACATTCGTGACCTCAAGGTGCTGTCCTCGCAGAATATTGGATCAGCCCGGGTTGAGGGACATGCAATACAAATGAAAGATATAGAGGCGGAATCGGAGATCTGTATTTCCGCAGATAAAAGGGCGCTCAGTTTCGACAAGGGCAGGTACTACCTGAGACTAGGCCCTTTTATGCGCCGATTCCTCGATGGCTATTATCCAATGCATGTGCGGATTGAGGTCTGTTACCCGGCTTTTCTGCAGTTGGTAAGCACGAGCCCGGTAGAAGCTTTACAGCATAGTAAAGGTAATACATCTTATGCAGACATTGATGTTTGGGTTGTTGGCAAGCTCAATATCGAGCTGGTATTCAGGCCAGGTAGCCGAAATTAATAGAACTTGTATTTAGCAATACGCTTTATTTTGTATTCGCCGGTTTTGCCAAACACGGTAATACGGGTAATGATCGGGGCATTGCCGTGGCAATAGTCTTCGAAAGCCGTGCGTTCGAGTAAATCGGTTTCATCTAAGATAATCGTCACGGCCCCGGAGATGTTTGCACCGCATTGCCCGCCAAGATCCTGGCTGAAAATTTGCGGTTCCAGTATGACTGAATATTCACCACTGCTTAGCTTGCAGGAATTGGTTAGCTTGGTTGACTTGATGATTCTGGTTGAGTCGGACTTGCGCGAAATTTCAACCATGTCCCAGGGCGAGTAAGTGCCTTCTTCGGCAGAATAATTGAATTTCTTACCCTTGTCGCCTTTCAGTAATGAATTGGTAATCGTCAATATGTCGGCATCGGCGTCGCATTTGTAGGTTATCAGTGGGTATAAGGCGTCAGCCGCGCTTGCTGGAACCGTCCAGTTCAAGAATATAGCGAGGATTGTTAATAGTATTTTTTTCGGGGGTATGTATACCATTCAAGCCCTTAATCAAGTTCATTGACTTGTAGCTGGTATCCTCCCCAGCAGTTCATGTTTTTCTTATATAAACAAGAGTATAGGTAAGTATTTAAGGTTTACAACTTTGCGGATATTTGAATAATCTGCAGTAGTTCAGACTGGATCAGACAGTTGCTGCATGTTTTCACCTGGCCGATAAACCAGTCGATGCCGGGAGTTTAACATCCCTTTTCTCTGTGCCTCTGCGAGAGTAATTATCTACAGCCTTTTCGATATATCCTGTCTCGGCGAGAGAACATGTCCGTTAGATTGAATTCTTGTTATTAAAACGAATGGTATTCTGTTACTGCTGGTAGTAATAGTCGTATTTATACAGAATGCCCTTCATAAATTCCCATGCTTCGCTATACGAGAGACCACTGTTTTCCGGAATAATAATTTT
>CAZRKQ010000008.1:0-6746 GCA_964600755.1 uncultured Thiotrichaceae bacterium | reverse complement strand
ACGGTCGAGTTAACTTGAAGAAAAGGGTAGCGTCCCCTTATTCTTCCTCATACAGTCTAACGGTCGAGTTAACTTGAAGAAAAGGGTAGCGTCCCCTTATTCTTCCCCTTATTAGGTCCTTATTCAGGTCCATAGCCGCCCCGAGTAGTAGCCCAATCAGTTCCGCAGATCATACCCCGAGAACACCCGGGACTCTAAGTCTTAAGTTCAGTGGATGAAGCATGGCTCATGCCAGAGCAAAAACATTGAAAATTGGGTATCATCGAGCAACTTCCAGAGCTGACGGAAACTGCTGCTTATGCCGAAAATCAAGTCCCGCACCAAGTACATCATTATCATAGTCCTGCTGTTGTTCGTAATCGCTGGCATGTGGTTCTACCAGGCACTGTATGGCTCCACGGCAGAAGCGCTCAGACGCGCCGAGAATTTCATCTTCACGCGCATGACCGTGTCGCAGCTCGGCGAACAGGGCACGACGCGTTATTTCTTCGTCACAAATCGACAAAAGACCAATGACGATGAAGTACTGGAAAACCGCTTTGGCAATGAACGCGGTACTGAATTGAACTTCGGACTGTTCGATACCAGGGTCGAGCCCAGTGTCGGCCTCGGTATGTTCATCAACCCCAGCGAGTGGTTCCAGACCGAGGAAATCGTGGTCAACAATATGGAGGCCTTGCAACAGGAAGCATTTGTCACCCAGTTGCGCGATCTGGTGGACGCCTCTCCGCGACGTTCGCTGTTGATCGTGATACACGGTTACAGGGAGCGCTTCCCATCCGCGCTGCGCAAGACCTCCTTCGTCGGTCATATCCTCGACATCAATTCACCGGTAATGGTATTCGACTGGCCCGGCGACCAGGGCTCATCGCTGCGCGGCTATCGCAATGCACGCAATATCGCAGCCGAATCCGGTGCCGAACTGGCAAAAACGCTGGAATTGATTGTCCGCGATATCAATCCCGACAGACTCTGGCTGATCGCGAACAGCATGGGTGGAGAGGTCGTTGCACATGCCTTCAGCCACTTATATCAGAATCCTGAATTTGCCGATGCCGGTGTCGAGTTCGAAGACGTGGTACTGACTGCACCCGATGTCAGTCACGAGGAATTCGATAACCAGTTCAAGAGGGAAATTACCAGCCTGACGAAAAACCTGACAGTCTATGTTTCATCGAACGATCGTGCACTGGTGATGAGCCGGATCGTGAATCGCGGTGACACCCGCCGCGGCGAAAGCACGCTCAGTCCCGACATGCTCGAAGAAGCCGAAAGAGTCGCCCAGCTTGTCGACCCGGACAGCGAACTGGTCACGCTGGTCGACGTGACACCGGTCAACCGCACGCGCAACTTTCATAACTTCAGCCTGGAGACGCCGGAATTTTTCGATGACCTGTTCCTGCGTCTGATCAACGAACAGACACCTTTCGCACGCCCGCTGTACCGGCTGGAAACACCGGAAGGCGCCAGCTACTGGGTGCTCACCCCGGGCCGATAATTTATATAAAAAGAAAAATAATGCTTAAGCTTTTACGGAATCTCTTTACAGTTAACCGAACGGCTTTAACTGGTTTTAGCCTGGTGACAATGTCTCTGATTCTACCGGGTTGTGGTGGTGCACAGCTCAAACCCTGGCATACAGAAAAACTGGACGAGGAATTTACCGAAGATAAGGCCGACGAAGTCCAGAGCTTCGATGACTACCTGCAACTCGAAGACCGCCTGTTCAAGCAGCTGGACGATGAAGTCTATGCCCAGACCGAGACCGGTCCCGCGTATAAACTCGATCGCTACAGCACAGGCAGTGCAGCTGATCCGCGCAAGCGGCCACCTGACTGGAACCGCAGTTTTGAACTGAAAGCGGATAATCCGCGCGGCGGCGTGTTGCTGATACACGGCATGTCCGATTCGCCCTATTCACTGCGTACCCTGGGAAAGGCACTCAACCGGCAGGGTTACTGGGTTGTTGGCATGCGCATGCCCGGGCATGGTACTGCACCTTCAGGTCTCAGATTCATCAGTCGCCACGATATGTCGGCCACCGTGCGTATCGGCATGACACACCTGGATAATAAAGTGAATGGCAAACCGGTGCACATGATCGGTTATTCAACAGGCGCTCCACTGGCATTAGAGTTTGCGCTTGATGCACTGGAAGAAAAAAGCGCTCCGGTACCCAGCAGCCTGGTTCTGGTTTCTCCGGCCATCGGTATACATCCGATCGCCGGTCTTGCCAGCTTCAAGGACTGGCTGTCCAACATTCCCGGTCTTGACGACATGGCCTATACACAGGTCCAGCCCGAGTTTGATCCTTATAAATATAATTCATTCGCGACCAATGCCGCCGACGTTGTACACGGTCTTACCCGTTCCGTAGCCAACCGTGTTGAACAAAGGGCCGATACCAATCCTGACGTAGTGCTGCCGCCAGTACTGGTTTTAAAATCCACCGTTGATGCAACGGTCACCACGGATGCGGTGGTCGACAACCTGCTCGAGCACCTGCATCCCCACCGTCATGAACTCGTATTGTTTGATATCAACCGTTATGCCGTATCGTACAGACTGCTGGTCGATGACCCGGCACCTTTAACCGACCGGGTGATGGATGATGACAAGCTGCCGTTTACTGTCACATTGGTAACCAACGAATATCCCGATACACGCAGCGTCATAAGTAAATATAAAGACCCGTTTTCAGCAGATGCATCACATACCAGCAAGCTGGGGCTGTCCTGGCCGGCCGGTGTTATTTCCCTGTCTCATGTGGCACTGCCAATATCCCCGGATGATCCTATCTATGGACAACGCCCGCCAAATAATGAAGAGTTTCTCTTTCTCGGGCAAATGGCCATACAGGGTGAACGCGGTTTATTAACCATACCTTCTGACTGGATGTTCCGCCTGCGTTACAATCCTTTTTACGACTACCTCGAAAGCCGCATGCTGGACTGGGTAGACAAAGCCAATGCAAAGGCACTTCAATCCGAGCTTTATCAATAATCCATAGTGAAGCATTTGTTTACGACAGCTGTTCGCGTGAACAAGAAACTTTTCCCTGTTATCAGTTATATTGTTTTGCTCGCTGCAGCGCTATCGGCACACAGCACCGAGCCCACCGCAACGACCGGACCGGCCAACGAACCCGGCGACAGGACCGGGACATTTATTGTCTCCGATGACGTGCGTAAACGTGAAGTGGGCGCCGGGGAAGATCCGATGGCCCAGCAACAATCCGAGCTTGTAGAAACCCCGGAAGAAGTCATCGCCGAACCCGATGAGCTCAGATTATATGGCAGTGTACGCATACGTTACCGCGATACTGATTCAGGCTCCTTCTGGGGTGACGGCGGTTCCCGATTCGGGCTCTCGGGCCGCTGGCAGTTCAAACCCGAAACCTGGTTGATTGGCCGCGGCGAGGCCGGTTTCAATCTGCTGGATACGGCCGACCTGTTATTCAACCGTGGCGACCGACCACCGGGGTCAAAATTTGGCGATGAAGTTTTCATGCGACTGTTATATCTGGGGATTGAAACGCCTGACTATAATGTAACGGCCGGTAAAAACTGGTCCACCTATTACCGCGTTTCCAGCTTTACCGACCGCTTCCAGGGAACCGGCGCCAGCGCCAGCGGCACATATAACGCGGGCACCGACGGCGGCTACACAGGTACCGGCCGTGCCGACAAGGTTGTTCAGTCACGTGGTGTCTTTGTCAACCTGATGCCGACATCGATTCTAAAACCGCTCAACCTGAACCTTCAGGTCCAGCACGGAAGGCCGATTCCAGGAACTGATGGTTTCACTTACCAGACAACCTTCGGTATCAGCTCGGTACTCGATACCGACTATGGTGCTGCTATTGGCCTGGCCTACAATCATGCCAATATCGACAGTGCAGATCTTCCGGCACTGAATGCGATTGGCATCGATGGCGATGCGACTGCTGCGATTATTGGTGCGCGCTGGTACGGCGATGCCTGGTATGTCGGCACCGTGGTTTCTCGCCTGAAGAACCACGAAACCACCGGTAAAAACATTTATTTTGACGGCACCGGCTGGGAAGTTTATGCACAGTACAACCTGTTTAAACAATGGTGGGCGGTGGGTGGCTGGAACAGGCTAGAACCGGATTCGGGTGAAACACAGGCCGGTGATTTCAATATCGACTACAGCGTTATAGGCGTTCGCTACAGCTTCCAGGGCTTCCGCCAGATGATCTTCGCCAATGCACGACTGGAAAACAGCCTGACACAGGACGGGCTCGAAGTCGGCAATGTCTATACCATCGGTGTGCGCTGGGATTTGCCTTAAATACACCCGTTAATGTACGTAAAGAAAAAACAATTGTCCACAGATGAACACAGATAAACGCAGATGTTTTTGTGTACTTATGCTACGCATAAGTCACGATTAAAACTCTAATAAGTTATCTGTGTTTATCTGCGTTCATCTGTGGACTTTTCAGCGCCTGCTTCCAGAGCGCTCGGCTTCGTAGAGTGCCTGGCATTCGGGGATATCGTGGAACATTCTTTGTTGAAAACCGCCCGCCCGGGTCGCGTTGCCCTGGCCGAAGTCGGCATAAAAGCGTTCGCAGTGTTCACGAGCATCGCGGCTGCTGCGGCTGCCGCTGCGGCCACTAGTTCTATCAGCAATACATGTGTCTATTGCTTCCTGGCGCAATGGTGCTATTTGTCTCTCGCGTGCACCTTCGCATTGTCTTTGCAGTTCCTGTATGGAACTTGCCTGTGTAGTCACGGATAAAACTAAACTACACATAAAAAATAATATGGCCGTCGATTGAAGCTTCAGCATTATCGTGATCTCCAGGATGTTATTAACCGCAGAGGCGCTTAGGCGCAGAGTTAATATATGTATAAACTTGTTATAGCACTGAATTGAAATCAACACAGGACTGTAGGAGCGGCTTCAGCCGCGAACACCATGTACATTAGCGCAAGCAATTCGCGGCTGAAGCCGCTCCTACGAACAAATGATGTTCTCTGCGCCTCAGCGCCTCTGCGGTGAATCAAATCTTTTCAAAATATTCCTGTTTCATGCGCTGCACCAAACCTGCCAGTAAGAACAGTGCGAGCAGGTTCGGCAGCGCCATCAGGATGGTGGTGATATCAGCGATGTTCCACACCAGTTTCAGCGGCACCGCAGCACCTACAATGATGACCATTGTGAAGACGATCCGGTAATACACCACGGCTTTTTTACCGAACAGGAAGCGTGCACTTCTATCACCGTAATAAGACCAGGCAATCATGGTTGAAAACGCAAACAGCGACAGGCCAAAGCCCACCACCATGGCACCAAAATCACCGAAGTTTAGATTAAAGGCATAGGCAGTAAGTGCCGCACCGACCACACCTTCTTCAGCAGTCAGGTAGGCACCACTTATTACAATAACCAGGCCTGTCATGGTACATATAATAATGGTATCGATAAACGGCTCCATCATTGCCACCAGTCCTTCACGTACAGGTTCACTGGTTCGTGCTGCCGCGTGCGCCATCGGCGACGATCCCAGTCCGGCCTCATTGGAAAACAGGCCACGCGCCACACCCCAGCGAATGGCTTCACCAACTGCCGCACCGCCCGCGGCCCATGGATTCAATGCAAGATTAAAGATTGTAGCGAGCGCCGATGGTATTTCCGCGGCGTTTTGAATCAGTACTGCCAGTGCTGAAACGACATAGATAATTACCATGAACGGAACGATAGCGCTGGCAACCACGGCTATTCGATGCACACCACCGAGAATGACAGAACCCACCAGCACGGACAACACCACGCCAATCACCCAGCCGTGTTCTTTAAACTCAGGCCAGATGTAAGTCAGTCCATCGACGACCGAGTTGGCCTGCACCAGGTTGCCGATACCGAATGATGCAATGAGTGCAAACGCAGCAAATACGGTTGCCGTGCGTTTCATCTTCAAACCATGCAACAGGGTATACATGGGCCCGCCGGCGATGGTGCCATCGGCATCCACTTCCCTGAACTTCAACGCCAGCGTGCTTTCGGTGAACTTGGTTGCCATGCCGACAAAGGCAGTCACCCACATCCAGAACAAGGCTCCCGGCCCGCCGAGTGAAATCGCGGTGGCAACACCGGCGATGTTACCGGTACCGACGGTTGCCGATAACGCGGTTGATAATGCCTGGAAGTGACTGACTTCACCGCTGTCAGTATCGCGGCTGAGTTTACCGGATACCAGCACCCAACCATGGCTAAAGCCGGTCAACTGTACAAAACGCAAGCGTATCGTCAAATATAAACCGGTGCCGACAAGGATCAGCATGGTAAGACCGTTGTTCCAAAGATAGCCTGCGAGCGTGCCTGTAAATTCAGTAATAGTTTCAATCATGGTTATTTATTATTTAGTCCACAGATGAACGCAGATAAACACAGATTTAATAAATAAAGTTATATTCTTGTCTTATGCGTAGCATAAGCACTAGAAAACATCAGATTTTATCTGCGTTCATCTGTGGACTGTTTTTTTATTAGTTTTTAATTAGTTATTTATCTCGTTATATACAACAAAAAAGGGGAGCATGCGCTCCCCTTTCAATCATAACTTCATAAATATGTACTTACTGGTAGAAGTTGACCATTTTCTCGAGTGAGACTGGTGTGATCTTCGAGGCATTGCCGGCGCAGCCGAAAGCTTCATAGCGGGCCTTGCAGATTGCCTTCATGCCTGCAGTCGAGTCCTTGAGGAACTTGCGCGGGTC
>CAZRKQ010000007.1:0-46855 GCA_964600755.1 uncultured Thiotrichaceae bacterium | reverse complement strand
TAACACTACGGCACTTTTGATACCAGGCGGTTTGTCACTACAGCCTCCAGTTCCTGGCGCCTGGTCACCAGTTACCAGTACCTGTTATCATCGTTCGCCTGTGGCAAAATCAAGAACCGTGCTCTTGAGTTCACTTTTCAGTTTCTTATCAATCTCGGCAAGCATACGTTGGTTCAACTGGTTTTCCTGAACCGACGATACTTTTAGCGGCCACGCCTTGTTACCCAGCACCGCAGCGTCAGCATCGACCAGTCGTAGAATAAGCGTGCCCCGCAACCAGTACCAGCCTTGTGACTGCATGGCATCCTGCGTTTCCATGCTGGCAGACAATGTATAGCCGACCTCGCTGGATGATTGTGCGAAACCGGCATTCGCCATCGCAGCCTGTAAAACCTTGTCGAGCTCACCAACTGAATCCTCAAGTACAACAGCCCTCATGTTCAATGACTGCAACACCTGTTGCTGCTGTTCGCTCAACTCCACCAGGCTCCAGCCTGACGGTTTCCCTGTTCCATTGAGATCGATGATCTTCAATGTTTTCTGCAATGAGTTTCTTTCAGCTTGCATCACGATCGCGTCTTGTAAATCAGCCACTTTCTGTAGCGGATCCTGACGGCTATCCACATTGGTGATGGTAAAGGCTATTTCACGATCCAGTCGATTGATTTCACTTCGGATATTGTTACTCGCCTGGGAGCGCTCCAATACCGCCAGTGCATGATGCGTTAAATCGTCCGGGTTCTGCCATTGCTCGGCAATGCGTGCACCATTGATCATCTTGTCTGTATGCACATTGACCTTGCTCGCTATGCGTGCCGATGATTGCACCGACTCAACACCTTCTTTCTTGTGTGTCTGGACATCCTCTGTCGTGGTAGAGGATTCACGCACCTGCAGCTCAAAAATCTTTGCCAGGTTACCCAGTGCACGATCCCTGGCCACTTCTGCATGTGACGCAGAACCGCTTGCATACACATAACTTGCATTTGGATAGTTCGCTGGCTCGCCAATGAGCCAGTCGGGCTTGTCATCTGCATTAACCAGAGCCGAGGACTGCATGCACCCTGTCAACAAAATACAAACTGGTGGAAGTATAGTTTTGATCACATTAATCATAGGCATGTTTTATTTGCTGTTTGCAATGTAAGTTTTCACTGGCGCAGGCGCAATCCAGTGACGTGTTAAAAAGCTACGCTGCTGAGGCATTATATTAACGCTGGCATCGATTGTATCTATTACTCTTCCCGCCGCATTGACGATCTCAATACTGACATCCTGCTGTCCAGCCGGCAGCATAACGCGCGCCATCTGGATTTCCTGTGGCAATGTTGTCCAGCTTCTGGTATCGGCACGTTCAGTCGCAAGATTGGTTAACGTCAATAGCAGCCCGGCAAGCTCATGCTGATCCTGTGCACTTTTCTGCGACTGGTATTTAACCACTGCCCTGGTAACTGCGCGCGCCATTACCAGCGGCATATCATGATCCAGCGCCTGACGAGCAAGAGCGTCAATATTTTCTACTGTCTCCAGGTCTAAAAGCTTGCCACTGATACTCAATCGGGTTTTTTTTGCTGGTAAGGCCTCGGTTTTATATACAGGGAATGCAACACGTACGGTACTCTGCACTTCCGAGGAAAAAGTCATAATCGCAGTTTCTTCTCGAATTGGCGCTAACCCGTTATTCAGGATAACAATCAATTCACCGAAATTGCCGCTGAGTTTTGTTGGCTTGAAATTTGCGAGACCATATTCAGATTTCAAGCTGTTGTACTCGTCCCATAGCCCCTGGCTCGCCAGCAGGCGCAACAAATCCTTTTTCAGCATCAGGGGCACTTCGAGCAACTGTTCATTGCGTGTCGCAACATAGACATCCCGTGCCTTGCGGTATGAAACAAGCGCCTGGTCTTCTTCTCCAAGCGCCTCATAGATCATACCCGCGAAGTAGCGAACAAACGGATCCTCATCAGGCTGCTCGCCCCACTCCATCATTTTCACATCCGCCTGCAACATCTCAACACGCGCGGAATCAGGTTTACCCAGTTGCAGGTAATTCATCGCCATGTACGCATGCAGCAAAACCTGTTCGTATCGATCACCCTTGTAGTCACGTACAGCATCATTGATGGTTACTGATGCAGCAGCATCAGTAATACTTACCCCATACAAGGATTCCATCTGTTGTTTGGCGATTTCAAAGATCTCGTTACTGCCGGTATAGTCATCGGTCATACGCCGGAGCATTCCCTTGTTCAGGCATGCGAGCACATCGTCCTGGTTCTGGTCCTTATCTTCAGCAGTCAATCTTGCGAGGTCTGCCCTGCCGACCAGGAGGTTGTCCCGCATTGAGGTCGCCTGCTTGCTGTATGTCGCACAGCCACCCAGGTACAAGGCAAGGTACACGAGTATTATTCGTCCAGGCAAGCCTGAACAAATATCCGTAGGCATGTGCTGCGTCCTCTCTTGTTCTCAGGTACTGAACATCAGCTTAGAACAATTACCAACGAAGTCCGCCTTTCTCGATCGTTTTCTTGATCTTCTTTTGCCCAACCCAAACCTTGCGATTATTTGCCAGATCAATCAGCGTGAGGTCAACCTGGTAAAAACGCACCTGTTCATCTGAAACAGCGTCGATGATGGTATTGATAGTGCCCTTGAGCATGAAATCAGCACCAGTTTCCTGTCCCATTGCCTTGCGTGTTTCTTCAGTAGCATGCAGGTCCTGGTCCTTGCGCTCCGTACGTATTTCCTCCCGCTCCTTGCTGGAGGCCACAAAATCGACTTCACCGGAATTAATCAGGGCACGCTCCATGTCAGCGATGAATGTTCGCGTGTTGATATGCTCATGGCTCAGATTGCGCACATCGCCGACAATCACAGTAGGCGGTTTTCCCTGCTCTCTGTTGAAACTCGTCAACCAGGATCTTGATAATGCATCCTGAATCATCTCATCAGCCACAAGCCTTGAATCGGTGTCATTCCAGTTTCCACTCAAATCCGTCACACTATCTGATTCAACGCGCGTCACCTGTTGACCGCACGCCGAAAGCACGGCTAATGCAACAGTGATAATTAACGATGAAATGAGGTTTTTCGGGTTCTTCAGCATTGCTTGCTCCAGTTTAATTTCCAATAGTTTTTTTATATCACGATCATCAGAGAATAGCATGAACTGCATCACAAAATTACCATCCCCTTGCGCGCAGGCAGAACAGCAGGTATCTTCGCCGCATGACGAATATCGATACCCTGTTGCACGCCCGCTGGATAATCCCTGTCAGCGAGGGCGATCCATGCCTGGTGAATCACAGCATTGCTATTCACGAAGACCGCATTGTGGAAATACTCCCGACTGAAACTGCAAAAAACAGCTACAAAGCGGCAGTCGAACAGGAATACTCACAGCATGTATTGATTCCAGGCCTGATCAATGCACATACACATGCCGCCATGAGCCTGTTTCGCGGACTTTCTGACGATATTGCTCTGATGGACTGGCTACAGAATCATATCTGGCCAGCTGAATCAAAATGGGTCAATGAAGATTTTGTTCAGTGTGGTACCGAACTGGCGATTGCCGAGATGCTACGCAGCGGAACCACCTGCTTCAATGACATGTATTACTTTCCTGACATCACAGCCCGTGTCGCAAAAAACGCGGGGATACGCGCATGTGTTGGACTGATTGTGCTCGATTTTCCGACCGTATGGGCAAGCAATGCAGAAGAATACATGGAAAAAGGTATTGCAGTACATGACAGTTTTCGCAACGATGACCTGATAACAACAACTTTTTCTCCACATGCGCCCTATACAGTTTCAGACAGGCCATTGGAGAAAATCCGCAGCTTTGCCCACGAGATGGATATACCGGTCACGATGCACGTTCATGAAACCGCTCATGAGGTCGAGGAGGCTATAGAAAAAACCGGCATGAGGCCATTACACAGGCTTGTTGAACTCGGCCTTGTAAGCCCATCGTTGCTCGCTGTTCACATGACACAACTGGAACAAAATGAAATCGAGATACTTGCGGACAGCGGTTGTCATGTTGTTCACTGTCCGGAATCCAACCTGAAGCTGGCCAGTGGCTTCTGTCCTGTATCCGAGTTACTCAATCGTGGCATCAATGTAGCGCTTGGCACTGATGGTGCAGCGAGTAATAACGACCTCGATATGCTGGGTGAAATGCGTAGTGCTGCACTTGTAGCCAAAGGTGTTGCCGCCGACCCAACAGCCCTGCCCGCCTCAGCCGCACTGAGAATGGCGACGATCAACGGCGCCAGGGCACTCGGCATGGATGACAAGGTCGGCTCGCTGGAAGCCGGCAAGAATGCCGATGTCGTCGCAATAAATATGAACAGCATTGAAACCACACCGCTTTATGACCCTGTTTCTCACCTGGTTTACAGCTGTAGTCGTGAGCAGGTGTCTGACGTGTGGATTGCCGGCAAGCATGTACTGAAAAACCGCGTACTGACTGGCCTGGATGAGACCAGCATTCGCCAGCAGGCTCACGAGTGGAGTCGGAAAATCGGCTCTGAAGATTGACTCGTATCAGCGTAAAATAGCCGCTATGACGAAAACTAAAGCCAACGTTGATCCAAACGAGATCAGAAAGTTCGAAGAACTGGCCTCGCGCTGGTGGGACAAGCAGGGTGATTTCAAGCCGCTGCATGATATCAATCCGCTCAGGCTTAATTTTATTAACACGGGCAGTCCATTAGCAGGCAAACGCGTGCTGGATGTAGGCTGTGGCGGAGGCATCCTGTGCGAAAGCATGGCAGAGTGCGGCGCCAGGGTTACCGGGACTGACATGGGCAAGGCTCCGCTATCAGTCGCACGACTGCACGCCCTGGAATCCGACCTGGATATTGATTACCAGCAGATCACTGTTGAAGATCTGGCCGCTTCAAATGCAGAATCATTTGATATCGTCACCTGCATGGAAATGCTCGAGCATGTTCCAGATCCTTCATCCGTTATCAATGCATGCAAACTGCTGGTAAAACCCGGCGGCTCGATTTACTTCTCGACCATCAACCGTAATGCCAAATCCTTTCTGTTTGCCATTATTGGTGCTGAATACGTGATGAAGATGCTGCCAGCCGGCACCCACGACTACAGCAAGTTCATTCGCCCTTCGGAACTTGACATATGGTGCCGCGAAGTCGGACTTGATGTTCTCAGTATCCAGGGCATTACATACAATCCTCTCACCGGCATGTATCGCACCAGCAAGGACGTTGATGTGAACTATATGGTGCATTACATAAAGCCCGAATAAGGTGCCAACAATCAAGACTGTTTTATTTGATCTCGACGGTACCCTGGTCGATACCGCACCCGACATGGCTGCTGCACTTGATCTTCTGTGCAAGGAAGAAAACCAGCCGGTTTTACCTTATGAACAGGTGCGCCCCGTGGTCTCCAACGGCAGTGTCGCGTTGATCAAGCTTGCATTTGGCGAAGTGAACGATGAGATAAAGCTTGAGTATCTGAAGCAACGCTATCTAGATATCTATCAACGAAATATATGCATAGACTCTATACCCTTCAAAGGCATTGAAAAGGTACTGGATCATATTGAGCGCAATGGATTGAACTGGGGTGTTGTAACCAACAAACCTGGCTGGCTGACATTACCCTTGATGGACAATCTGCAGCTGGCACAGCGCGCAGCAACCATAGTAAGCGGGGATACTACTGAAAACAGCAAGCCTCATCCTGATCCCATGCATCACGCCTGCGATGAAGCCAACTCGGAGTCTGATGAGTGCCTGTATGTCGGTGACGCCAGAAGGGATATTGAGGCCGGAAAAAATGCCGGTATGAAAACACTGGTAGCAAATTATGGTTATATCGATCTCGATGAGGACGTTAACACCTGGGGAGCAGATGCCATAATCAACGACCCGGAAGAAATCCTGCTACATCTGTAAGCCAATTCTGATAATAATTTTTATCCACAGATGAACGCGGATAAACGCAGATAATATTTATATCAATCCTGCGCAAGCAAGTGTCCAGTGCCTTTGCGTACAAATCGGATAAAAAAAACAACGGTCCGCGAAAAACGCAAAGGGCGCAAAAAAAATTCTAAATCTTTTAACTGTGTTTTGCTTTATTCGCGTCTTTTGCGTTCTTCGCGGACAAATAACATCTTAATCTGTGTTTATCTGCGTTCATCTGTGGACATATTATTGATACTTTAAGTCAGAGTTGCCTTAACGCCATATAACGTTCAAGATCTTCAGGCCTGTCCACATCCCAGCATTTACCTAGCAAGCTGTATTCCAGGCCCAGGCGCTTGATATTGCGTACTGTATTTGCAAGCACACTTTCACTGCCCCATGGAACATCGATGAGTAAATCCTGATGATGCTTTGAAGCACCTATCAATACATAACCGCCATCTTCTGCGGGAACGAGCACAATATCGCTATGCTCCAGCTCATTGATGCTGCTGTCAATGCTATCAATTTCAAGCGCAGGCGCATCCGTTCCAATAATAATGATCTTTTTATACTGACCCAGCAGAACCTTCAAAGCACCTGAAATGCGCTCACCAAGATCATTCCCACTTTGTGAGTGCAACTGCACGCCATAACGCTGCCTGCAATCGGAAAAAAACTGATGCTCCGTGTCCGGGCTGCACCACAGTTGAACATCGCACAAGTCAGCACTAGTACACATCTTCAAACGATCATGGGCTAATTCTTCATGCAGGTTCGCTGCCTGCTCAGCAGTAATATATGGCACCAGACGTGTATTCACCTGGCCAACCACCGGCGCTTTGGAAAATATCAGGATGACACTGTCTGGATATTTCATCGCTTGATTTATCACTGATACTGCTTTGCCAGTTTCTCTGCAGGCACGCCCATAAAGAAAAGCAATCGTAGACGCCACATTAACAACATAGTACGAAAAACCCCCTTGTCTTCCCAACGCCTGCTTGATGTAACCACCTGGCACCTGATACATGCTGGCCAACCAAGATTACGCAGTCGCTTGGTGAAAACAATGTCTTCCATCAAAGGTAATTGAGGATAGTCACCAACAATATCAATGCTCTCACGACTGATAAAAATTGCCTGATCACCTGTAGCAACACCTGTAACACAGGAACGTATATTCATCATGCGTTCAATAATGCGAAAGATGAAACGATTGCCTGACAAACGCACATTGAACCGGCCCCAGAAAAAACCATCTTCTATCGCACTGATGATCTTCGATATTGCATCATCTGGCAGTCTTGTATCCACATGCAGAAACAACAAAACATCGCCTTGCGCAACATCAATGCCGTAATTCATCTGTATCGCCCTGCCGGCTTCGCTTCGCAGCACCTTGTCAGCATACTGTTCTGCTATTGACACAGTATTATCATTGCTGCCGCCATCTATAACGATGATTTCATGCCCCTCACTACGATACGAGCTTAATGAATCAAGCGCATTAGCAATATGCTCGGCCTCATTCAGAACCGGGATAACAATAGAGACTTTCATTTTTGAGATAAAATCCAGCGCATTATAGAAGCATCAGATTATTTTGCTACGACAATGCACCACCGCAGCTGGAACCATGCCCGGCCGTACATCCATAACAATGGTCCATCACAACTATCGGGCCGTTATTTATATCATTACTCATTAAATCGCGGATATGCGTCTTGCCATTACCTGCACCGAGGCCGATACCCAACATCTGGTTAAAGTCGCAATCATAAACATAGCCTTGCCAGTCGACACTTATCAGGCTTTTACACATCACTGATTCAAGATTTTCATCTTTGTGCGACGATTTCAGCGTATGCATATACGACTCAAATTCACCTTTAGACAGCAGAGCACTGCCAAAGCGTTTAATCGGCATATTTACCAAGGTATAAAGCTGATTGAATGTGATACCGTAATTATCCAACAGTGCTTTTTTATATGCAGGCTCCAGCTCGGCCTGTGATGGTGGCAGGCTTGGCCCCTGGGGATTGTAAACAAGGTTAAGAACCAGTTCGTCACTACTCCCATAACCGAGAGCATTCAATTTCCGCAGGCCCCTGATACTTTTTTCGAACACGCCTGCGCCACGTTGAGCATTGACATTGTCTTCCAGATAACAGGGCATTGATGCAACAATCTCTATTCTGTTAGCCGCCAGAAATTCCGCAAGCCCCTCATGTTCAGACTCTTCCAGCACCGTAAGATTACATCGGTCCATAACATGCACACCCATCGCTCTCACAGTTTTAACCAGATCCTTGAAATGCGGATTCATTTCGGGTGCACCACCGGTAAGATCCAGTGTCGTGATTGTTTGTTTGTTTAGAAACTCGATAACATCGCCAATTGTTTTACGCTCCATGATTTCAGTGCGTCGGGGACTCGCATCAACATGGCAGTGCAGGCATTGTTGATTACACAGGTAACCCAGGTTTACCTGCAAGGTATCAAGTCGATTTCGGCGAATCGACGGAAAGTCTGTATTTCTTAACTGCTCAAAAGTATCTAACACATTTCACCTCATGGTAACCATCGACTCAATACCCGTGCCAGTTTTTTCGCAAATGGGCTGAACAGGCTATCACGGTAGTACTGGCTTGCTGCGCGACGATTAAGCTGTGAATAACTGGGATACGCATGCACAAGACCAGTAATTTTTGATAGCTTCATATTTTCCTGAATTGCCAGGGCAAGCTCGTGTATGATTTCACCCGCATGATGTCCTATTGCATGTGCACCGGCAATCCTTCCTTTTCTCACAATCAGCTTGATAAGCCCGGCTGTCGTATTATCTGTTATCGCCCTGTCCAGCTGCTGCATATCAAACTGTATGACTCTTACCGAAGCATTCTGTTCAGTTTCCTCCAACTTCATACCGACTTGTGCACATTCAGGCTCGGTATAAACCACGGCCGGAATAACACGATAGTCCATTTTCTTTGGTATCCTGAAGATAGCGTTTGCAATAACCACACCCGCCTGCTGTTCCGCAACATGGGTAAATGGCATCAAGCCCGTCACGTCTCCACAAGCATATATATGCCGTCTTGATGTCTGCATTCTTGTATTAACCTTGATGCCATGATCGCTGAAATCTATGCCCGCTTTATCAAGGCCCAACTCACTGACAACGGGCCTGCGCCCGATAGCAACCAGCAGCTGATCACCACTAAGTTTGCGACCATCTTCCAGCACAACAGTTCTAACATCGCCGTCCTGTTTCACCCGCTCAACAACACCATGCACAATGTTTATTTCTTCTGACAGAAACCGTTGTTTCAATATCCGTGAAATGTCATGGTCAAAGCGCGGCAGTATACGTTCCGCCTGCTCCATCAGGGTGACACGGCTTCCAAGCCGCGCATATGCTTGAGCCATCTCCACACCTACCGGCCCGGCACCCAATATAAGCAATTGTTCAGGTAGCGTTTTAAGGCTGAACATGTCTTCATTGGTTAGATAACTTACCGACTTGATTCCTTCAATATCCGGTATCCACGCAGAGGACCCGGTAGCAATGACAAAACGTCTTGCACTTACTTCAACATCATCTACCCGTATGCTGCGTGCGTTTACAAATGCAGCGCCGCCTGTATAGATATCACATCCGATTTCGCGAAAACGCTCGTGACTGTCATGTTGCTGAATCACTTCAACAGCATTACGAATATACGCATTGACTTGCTGCATATCTGTATCTGCTATTCCAGCATCTATTCCGTAATCGTCTGCGTGTCTGGCCATATACGCAACATGCGCTGATCGTAATAGTGACTTACTGGGTACACAACCGAAATGCAGGCAATCTCCACCAAGCTGTTTTTCTTTTTCTACCAGTGCAACATTAAGGCCCAGCTGCGCTGCAACACTTGCGACCACTAAACCGCCAGCACCTCCACCGATAACTGCAATATCATATGTTTGCATTCAGTTATTCCATGATCATGGTTATCAATGCTCTTAGTAACCCTAAACTGATTAACAGTTCACAATGGCGATCTTTTCACGTCAATAAAAAAGGCCGGCGAGTGCCAGCCTGTTGAAAAACAAAGGTGTGCTTGTTAACTAACCTTGCCCATTAAAGCAAAACATTTAACGAATGCACCTGCCAGGCCTGGGTCCTTCACCATTGTCGCGTAATCACCCTTGTTGAAGCGCAATTTACGCGAGGTATAAGCGATGCCCAGTTTCATCAGGCCAGGGGGCCTGGAAATCAATCCGGTCCAGAAGTCCTGTCCAGCACGAAGATCCCACTTTATTTCATCGTCAGGTTTAACATCGACAGAAACCACACTACCGTTTTCAATGGTCATTACAAAGCGCGGGGCCGCTTCATCCTGATAACCGAATGCAACCACAGAACTGAATCCAGCATTACGCAGCATACTGGTAATATCAGTATCTGAATTCCAGATGTCCATATACGCTCTAGCCCACTCATTTGAAAACAAATCCGCCATTATTAATCCCGAAATTCCAAGCTAACTAGAAGTCCTTGAAGTTTCTATCAAATGTATCATGTTGTCAAAGGAATTAAGCCGCTAATACACTGAAAGTATTCTGATTTTTACATTTAGATTACAGCCACTTATGTTGGCAAAACTGAAAAATTGAGTTCAAAATTGCCGTTTTTATCAG
The DNA here is from genome assembly GCA_964600755.1 of uncultured Thiotrichaceae bacterium. Classification (GTDB taxonomy): domain Bacteria; phylum Pseudomonadota; class Gammaproteobacteria; order SZUA-229; family SZUA-229; genus JABDQW01. The sequence goes on along the minus strand of CAZRKQ010000007.1, from coordinate 36,212 downwards.
CACATTACTCAAATGGATGATTCAGAATAATGGTCTGATCGCGCTCCGGTCCGGTGGATACAATATCAACCGGCACACCGACAATTACTTCCATTCGATTCAGATAGGCCCTGGCATTGGCCGGCAGTGATTCAAGGTCCCTGATGCCGACTGTTGACTCACTCCAGCCCGGCATCTCTTCATATACCGGTTCACATTGCTCAATAGCGTCAGCACCCAGAGGTGGCAGATCGATAGATTGGCCATTGTACTTATAACTGGTAGCCAGCTTCAGTGTCTCCAGTCCATCCAGCACATCCAGCTTGGTGATACACATGCCTGTCAGGCTGTTGATCTGTGCCGCGCGCCTCAGCGCTACGCCATCAAACCAGCCGCAGCGGCGACTGCGCCCCGTAGTGGCACCGAACTCATGGCCTTTTGTTCCCAGGTGGTTACCAATATCATCAAACAACTCGGTCGGGAACGGGCCGGCTCCGACTCGGGTTGTATAGGCCTTGGTGATACCCAGTATATAGTCGAGGTCGCGCGGTCCAATGCCGCTGCCGGTACATGCACCGCCTGCAGTCGTATTGGAAGAGGTAACGTATGGGTATGTACCCTGGTCGATATCCAGCAATGTACCCTGTGCACCTTCGAACATGATGTTCTTGCCTTGATTGCGTAAACCGGTCAGCATACCGGGTATATCTGCTGTCAAGGCAACCAGCTTTTCACGATAACCAAGGGCCTCATCAAGCACCTGCTGATAATCAACCTCATCTGCTTTGAAATAATGCTTCAAGCTGAAATTATGGTACTCCATCACGGTTTTCAGCTTTTCAGCAAAAGCAGTTTCATCGAGCAAATCGGCAAGACGAATACCCCGACGTGATACCTTGTCTTCATAGGTTGGGCCGATGCCGCGGCCTGTGGTACCGATTGCAGACTTGCCTCGAGCGACTTCCCGCGCCTGATCGAGTGCGACGTGATAAGGCAAAATCAATGGGCAGGCTTCTGATATGCGCAAACGCTCGGTTGCAGGCACACCGCGCTTCTCCAGCATTTCCAGTTCTTCGAACAGGGCCGATGGCGACAAAACAACGCCATTACCAATCAGACACATAACGTTGTCGCGCAGTATGCCGGAAGGAATCAGGTGAAGAACGGTTTTTTCTTCACCGATTACCAGGGTATGGCCGGCATTATGGCCACCCTGAAAACGCACAACTGCTGCAGCGCGATCCGTTAATAAGTCAACGACTTTACCTTTGCCCTCATCACCCCATTGGCTGCCGAGCACGACAACATTTCTTGCCATGAATAAAACCTTTAGTATTTAAGATTCGATTGGGACCAATTTCCATTGGCCGTTGATTTGTTCCAGCTTTTGATTGCAACCCATTGCAGCTGCATCCTCTACCTGCCCAGGTAACATCCTGCAAACACAATAACCTTCAACACGAAGCTTATCGATCTTCACCTGCAGGTCTTGATCTTCATCAGCAGGTGCAAGTATTTTTTGCGGCGTCTGTATGTCGCACGAAGAAAGCCCTGTTAGTTGCTTGAGATCTGTACTGAAACCGGTTGCGGCTCGTGCTCGCCCGAATATTTTGCCAATATCATCATAACGGCCTCCGCGCGCAATCTCCTGTCCCAGTTGGGGAACAAACGCGCCGAAAACTACGCCAGTGTGGTAATGATAACCATGTAATTCAGCGAGATCGATATTCAATCTGAAATTATTATTGTGCCTGCTGACATGTTGCGCAACCTGTTCAAGATAATCAATGGCTGATAATACATCCGGCCCTGCGAGTTTTAGCAGCTCGCGCGCACGGTTGATTGTTGATATATCACCATTTAATTCTGCCAGTTGCGTAATCATTGTGGCCACCGAAGCATCAATGCCCAGACCTGCAACAAGCTGCCTGATCTCAGTAACCGCTTTTTGCTGCAGCAGTTCAAACAGGCGAATCTCATCTTGCTCAGTCAGGCCCGCCTGTTTTGCAAGGTTTTTGTAAACATCGACATTACCTAAATCCAGGTAGATATCATTAACACCTGCAACCTCAAATGTTTTCAGCATTAAATCCAGTATTTCAACATCGGACTCAACACCGGCATGTCCGTATAATTCTGCGCCCACCTGTAACGGGCTGCGACTGCTGCCAAAACTGTCCGAGCGGGTACGTAACACGGTACCGATATAGCAAAGACGAGTGGGTACATCACGCTTGAGTTGATGGGCATCGATACGAGCAACCTGAGGCGTCATATCAGCACGTATGCCCAAGGTGCGTCCACTGACTTGATCAACCAGCTTGAAAGTCTGCAGGTCGAGGTCGTGCCCGGTGCCTGTGAGCAGTGATTCCATATGATCGATAAATGGCGGCATCACCATTTCAAAACCCCAGCTCGCATAAAGATCGAGCAGGTTACGGCGCAGGCACTCCAGGCGTGCAGCCTGATCAGGCAACGCCTCCTCTATACCTTGCGGCAATATCCAGTGTCCTTTTACTGTCATTTGTCTATCGAGTCAGATAAAGAATTAATACACCGATGAGCATGCTGACAAAACCAACAGATCGCAATATTTTATCGGAAAGTCTGCCTGCCTGAATCATTGCCTGGCGCCAGCCATCAGGCGACAGGAATGGCAGCATACCTTCAATAACCAGCACCAATGCGATGGCTCGAACTAGATCGTCCCACATTGCACTGTTTATTGTTTACCACTGGAGTCATTGAAATAGCGGAAGAACTCGGAATCCGGTTCCAGCAAGATTATGTCATCTGCGGTGGAGAAGTTGTTTTTGTATGCATTGATACTGCGATTAAAACGAAAGAAATCCTCATCTTTACTGAACGCCTTGGCATAGATATCCGTTGCCTTGGCATCACCTTCACCACGTACAACTTCTGAATCACGGTAGGCTTCTGCGAGTATTACGCTGCGTTGACGGTCGGCATCAGCACGGATACGTTCAGCCGCTTCAGCACCCTTGGAACGAAAGTCCCTGGCTACACGTTCACGCTCAGCACGCATGCGTCTGTACACGGAGTCACTCACCCGTGCCGGCAAATCAATCTTCTTGATACGCACGTCGATAACCTCAATACCAAGCGTTTTGGCTTTTTCCGTCGCTTCCGCCGTCATGATACTCATGATCTCGGTACGATCACCCGCAATCACTTCCTGCACTGTGCGCTTACCAAATTCATCACGCAAACCATTATTGATATTCTGGTACAGCAGTCTGCCCGCCTGCGCCTCATCCCCCTGCGTGGTCTTGAAATACTGCACAACATCAGCAATGCGCCACTTGACGAAAGAATCCACAATCAGGTCTTTCTTTTCAGCCGTAAGAAATCGTTCAGGCTGCTGGTCAATGGTCAGAATACGCTTATCGAACTTTTTGACGTTATTAATGACTGGCATCTTGAAATGCAATCCCGGCTCGTAATCGTAAGCCAGGATTTCACCGAACTTGAACAAGATTGCTTTCTGTCGTTCATCAACGGTAAACACGGACGCCCATATAACCAGCGCTAAAACCGGTGTGCCGAACTTGATTATATTGGATACCATTATCGAGTCTCCCTGGTACGCGAAGTATTACGGGTCCGTTGTGACTGCTGCTGTAGCCGTAACAGGTCCTGTTGCTGTGTCAGGTTTTGCATGCTGCCATCCAGGGCATCGGTTGCAGCTGAACGGGACATTAGCTTGTCCAGCGGCAGATAAAGCAGATTATTGTTGCCTTCGATATCAACCAGAACCTTGGAGCTGTTACCCAGCACTGACTCCATCATGTCCAGGTAGAGACGATCTCGGGTGACGCCAGGCGCTCTCTTGTAAGCCTTGAGCTGTTGCGAGAAACGGTTTGCTTCACCTTCCGCCCGCGCAATCACTTCCTTGTTGTAGGCGTCTGCCTCTTCACGTAATCGAGCCGCCGCACCACGTGCTTTCGGCACCACCTCATTGCGGTAGGCTTCAGCTTCGTTGGTCAAACGCACTTCATCCTCACGCGCCTGGGTAACATCATCAAAGGCATCTTTAACGGCTTCAGGCGGTTTTGCGAGCTGTATGTTTACTTTGACAACTTTTATTCCGGTGCCATAGAAGTCCATGATCTCCTGAATCGAATTGCCAACCTGGAAGGCAATCTGGCCACGGCCTTCGGTGATCACATAGTCCATCTTGCTGGTACCGATACTCTCACGCAGTGCGCTTTCAGCTGCCTGCGTCAAGGAGATTTCAGGCGTGCGTACATTGAACAGATAAGCGGTTGCGTCAGCAACCTGGTACTGAATGGTACCTTCGATATCGACGATATTTTCATCCTGGGTGAGCATGGTTGCACGTAAGGGAACAGGATGCACCTTGGTGATATCGACCTTGGTAACGGACTCTATCGGTGTTGGCCAGTGCCAGTGCAGGCCACTTTGTGTGGTATCAACATGCTTGCCGAAACGAAGAATGATACCGCGCTCGGCTTCCTCGATTTTATAGAAGCCGGTTGCCATCCAGAAAAGCAGCACGATTGCGATAACTATGCCAATACCCATCATACCGCCTGAACTGGTGCCACGACCACCACCACCGCCACGACCACCCTTGCCGCCAAACAGGCTGCCGAATTTCCGCTGGAAATTCTTGAATACCTCGTCAAGGTCAGGTGGGCCCTGATTTCCGCGATTGCCCCAAGGGTCTTTATCGCCGTTACCGCCAGGTTCATTCCAGGCCATGTATTACTCCCAATTGGATAGTTATGCGGTTCAGATTAAATTGCTGAACAGAAGTTTCTAAAGAGACGGCATTTTAGGTGGCTTGGACCGTACCCGCAAGCCAACTCAGCCAAATGTAAAGGTTTATTGCTCATGCTGCAGCAATCGGTATCAGCATATCCAGCGAAACATTTTCTCGACGAGCCAGTTTGTGCAGATCCCTGCGCGCGATACATACATCCAGCAAATAGTGTCCGCTGTGGTCAATTGACTCATGGCGGACCGCGCCGAGCTCAAATAACAATGCCCTTAAGCGAGCCTGTGCAGGTAATAAGGTGATTTGCCCGACAACCATTTCTTTTTTGAAAAATCTCGCCAGCTCGTTTCGCAGCAGATCAAGCCCTTCCCCTGTTTGTGCTGATAGCCAGATGCGTCGTGCATTAGCTTCAGAATCATAATCTACACGAGGTTCAACATCATTTATATCGATTTTATTCATAATCTGTATGCGTTGAATCTTGTCAGCCTGAATCTGCTCGAGTACTGACTCGACTTCTTCGATTTGTGAATCACGGTTTTCGCCGGATGCATCGATCACATGCAGTAACAAGTGTGCTTCAGAAGTTTCCTGCAGTGTTGAGCGAAAGGCCTCGACAAGATCGTGTGGCAGATGTCGGATAAATCCTACGGTATCAGCCAGGATAAGTTCCACTTCATTGTCGACCTTGACTTTTCTCAGGGTAGGATCAAGCGTTGCGAAAAGCTGGTCCTGAACATATACACTGGCGTCGGTAATGACATTAAACAGGGTCGATTTGCCTGCATTGGTGTATCCCACCAGTGATACTGTTGGTATCTCCGCCTTGCGGCGGGATTGCCGGCCCTGCTCGCGTTGCTTGCGTACTTTCTCCAGCCGCTTGTTGATCTGCTTGATGCGTTGTCCAAGCAGGCGACGGTCAGTTTCCAGCTGGGTCTCACCCGGACCTCTCAGGCCGATACCGCCTTTTTGACGTTCAAGGTGAGTCCAGCCTCTTACCAGCCGTGTAGACAAATGCTTGAGCTGTGCCAGCTCGACCTGCAATTTACCTTCAAAGGAACGCGCGCGCTGTGCAAATATATCGAGAATCAAACCGGTGCGATCAAGCACCCGGCACTGCAACAAGGCTTCGAGGTTTCGTTCCTGTGAAGGTGACAACGCGTGATTGAATAAAACCAGGTCGGCCCCGTACTCGGCAACCAGTTGCTTAATTTCTGATGCCTTGCCTTTGCCGATGAAATATTTCGGATCGGGTGTATGTCGGCTGCTGGTAGCGGTATGCAAAATTTCAGCACCCGCTGATGAAACCAGTTCAATGAACTCAGACAGGTCTTCACGCCTGTCTTCATCATTGGTATCCATGTGTACCAGTATGGCGCGGTTGCCCAGCTCAGCACGCTCAAACAAACGCAATTACCTCAGCTTGATTCGAGACTTTCACTGCAGGATATAACTTTTTATATTCAATTACTTATCGCCAACTCTTAAAGTTGATATTTATCAAGGTATAAACAAAAACGGCCGCATTAAGCGACCGTTTGAATTAACTCACACAGGTACATTATACCTGATGTGCATTTCTAATTTCCATCGGATCCATTACCGTTTCCACCCCCCTGTTCACTCCCCTGTTCACTCCATTTAACCTGCCTTGACGGCACAACGGTTGAAATTGCATGCTTGTAGACCATCTGTGTGACCGTGTTCTTCAGCAATATTGCGAACTGATCGAATGACTCAATCTGGCCTTGCAGCTTGATGCCATTCACCAGGTAAATTGCTACTGGTACACGCTCTCTACGTAACGCATTTAGATAAGGGTCTTGTAAGTGGTGCCCTTTTGACATTATCCCGCTCCCCGTAATTATTTTTATATGGGTCAGTCCAACGGTGCTTAGTGTAAACCTTACACCAAAGCCCCGCACACAAACAGTATCATAGTAAAAAACTGAGATTTTTCAGCAGATTCAATAATTTGACTGATTTTGGTTCAATAAAATTACAATCGGGCTCTTTTCTGAGCCATGTCATTTGCCGTTTTGCCAACTGCGCTGTAGCAATAATTGATTTCTCCCGCATGGTTTTGAAATCATATTCTCCTGCCAGCATGGCCCATACCTGGCGATACCCTACTGCACGGATTGCAGGTAATTCCGGGTTTAAATCATGCCGCTGAAAAAGCTGTTCAACCTCTTCAACCAGGCCGGCAGCGAGCATGGCATCGAACCTCTGTTCGATCATTTTGCGCAGATCAATACGGTCAGCTGGCATCAGCGCAATTTTCACACGTCGATATGCGAGATCATCGCCACCCTGTTCACACCAGAAATCGGTGAGCGTTTTTCCCGTAATTTCATATACTTCCAGGGCTCTTTGAATCCGTTGTGGATCATTCGGATGGATACGCTGCGCTGATTCGGGATCAATTCTTGCCAGACGCTGGTGCATATAATCCCAGCCTTTGGAGTTCGCCTCGTGATCCAGCTGTTGACGAATTTCAGCATCTGCATCGGGAAGTTCAGCCATGCCTTGCTGCAGTGTTCTGAAATACAGCATGGTACCGCCTGCCAGCAACGGAATTCTGCCAGTTGAGGTGATCTGCCCCATTTCCACCAGGGCATCATCCCTGAACCGGCCTGCCGAATAGACTTCTGCTGGATCACAGATATTGATCAAGCGGTGCGGTGACCGGGTCAATGTTGCTTCATCCGGCTTGGCGCTGCCAATGTCCAGACCCCGATAAACCATCGCCGAATCAACACTGATGATATCCATCGGCAACTCGTCAGCCAGGGTAATAGCGAGATCGGTTTTGCCAGTGGCGGTCGGCCCCATGATGAAGACCGCAGGCGGGTCATCGGGCGTTACGCCCTGCTGCATGATTAAAGACATGACTTATTGTTAAACCGCAGAGGCGCGGAGACGCAGAGTATTTTTTTTATATGAGTAATACCTATGCAGAAGATTGCATCTGTCTGCGATCCAGTAGCTTGGATATATCGAATTAATGAAATGATTAACTTCTCTGCGCCTCCGCGCCTCTGCGGTTAACATCCGATACACTTCATCGACCACGCTGAAACAGCTTGTCGAGTTGATCGATTGATAACTGGATCCAGGTTGGGCGGCCATGGTTGCATTGTGCACTGCGCTCAGTACGCTCCATGTCTCGTAACAATGCATTCATTTCCGCAATGACAAGTTTGCGGTTGGCGCGTACCGAGCCATGGCATGCCATGGTCGATAGCACTTCGTTCATGGCCTCGCCGATACGCGTGCTACTGCCATGTTTGACCAGATCAGATAAAACATCACGAACAAGTGCTTCGTTGTCACCTGATGCAAGTACAACTGGAACCTGCCGAATACGCACACTCTCAAGTCCTGTACGGTCTACCTCCAGCCCCAGCTCAGCAAAGATTTCAGGGCTTGATTCAACCAGGGCTGCCTCTTTCTCACTGACATCAATATTGATCGGCACCAGCAAGGGTTGCGATTTGATACCACTATCCTGCTGCGACTGTTTTAGCCATTCGTAGGTAATGCGTTCATGGGCTGCATGCATATCCACCAGCACCATGCCCTCTGTATTCTCGGCCAGAATATATATACCGTGGAGCTGGGCACGCGCATAGCCCAGTGGTGGTACTTGTTCCCGCCCCTCTGCTTCCTGTATTGCATTTGCAGCTTCTGCTGCATATGCATTCATATGGCCATAGGAAGACATTTGCTCGGCAACTGCCAGTGACAATGGTGCCTGCCTGGCGTATGCGACAGCACCGCGCGAACGATCAGAAACGTGATCTCTGTCGTGCATTACTGAGTCATTGTCCGCTTTAAACCTGGCCGCATCCAGGCGGTTATCCCCTTCATCCGGTCTTACGTCGGCAAGCGATTTATGAATCGCACGGAATAGAAAGTCATGCACGCTGCGGCCCTGCCTGAAACGTACCTCGTGTTTTCCCGGGTGAGCATTCACATCAACCGTGGACGGATCGAGACCAAGAAACAGTACATAGGCAGGCTGCCTGCCATGATAGAGCACATCCTGGTACGCCTGGCGTATGGCATGGCTCACCAGCTTGTCGCGCACCATGCGTCCATTAACATAAAAGTACTGCATGTCAGCCTGGCTGCGTGAGAACGCTGGCCTGGCTATCCAGCCCCAGAGTCGCAGGTCGTCAATGGCATAGTCGATAAAGACTGCATTTTCGATGAAAGCCGGTCCACAGACACCGGCAATCCGCTTTTCCTGTTGCAAACGATCGCCGGCTTTGCGTAACTGCCTGACGGCCTTGTTGTTGTGACGCAGCGTTATATCAATATCAAAATGGCTCAAGGCAATGCGTTTGACCACTTCCTCAAGATGACCAAATTCGGTTTTTTCAGTACGCAGGAATTTACGCCGTGCCGGCACGTTATAGAACAGGTCCCTGACTTCAACCGTGGTGCCACTGGCATGGGCCGCAGGTTGTATATCGAATTCGTCCCGGGTCTGGGTGTTGATATTCCAGGCTTCGGCATCATCACGCCAGCGAGACGTCAGGCTCAAGCGGCTCACCGAAGCGATACTGGGTAAGGCTTCACCGCGAAATCCAAGGCTGCTAACCCGCTCGAGGTCTTCGATAGAGCTGATTTTGCTGGTGGCATGCGGTGACAACGACAGCGTCAGGTCATCCTTGTGTATACCATGACCATTATCACGTATGCGTATCGACTTGATGCCGCCCTGCTCTACATCGACTTCGATACGGGTAGCATTTGCATCCAGGCTGTTTTCAAGTAACTCCTTGACCACAGAAGCCGGTCGCTCGACGACTTCACCCGCAGCAATCTGGTTTACCAGCAGGGTCGGCATGACATGGATTCGATCAGACATCAGAATTTATACATTTACTCAAATTGAAGCAGAATAATAACGTCGCATGTCTTCTATTACCATGTATCGAGCACTTTTTTTAGACTGATAAAGCTCTAAATGACCTGCCATGTTTCTGGCCTGGATATGTCTATCCAGGTACCGCTGAATGATGTTCAATCCAGTACAGGGTGATTGCTACCAGTCAGTCAGAAGCTACCGCTAGTCGGTAGCTTATTGTTTTTATTCATTAATTAGCTGCCAGGCACTTTACTTGGGCATATAGTTTGCTTAAATCTGTATAGCGGGACAGATTCTCAAATCTGCCTGACTAAAAATAAAAATAATAATCAAATTACCAAATCTAATTTACCAAACCAAATCCCCAAACTGATTGCAGCAGTCGTGCAGGCAATATTTTTTTATGGCGTCAGTCGAACTACAATTTGCATACATACGCGAACGGGTAGCAATTATCAAACCGGGCATTGCTTGTGATCGGGCGGCAAATTATGTGATATCGAAATTTGTCCATCATGTATGTGAGCATCCGGTACGCCAATACATTCGTCCCGCTAAATCAACCGGGAAGTTAATAACTGCAAAGAATGTAATTATTGTACTCCTCACTATGCTGGCATTATTAAGTTCGCGACAAGTATATGCATGCTGTGATGGTAATATCACCGAGGTTGAACCTGCAAAAACGGATACCGCTGGTGAGCCCGTGTTCAATCTCGCTGCAATTGCATTAGCAACAGCCACTGAACCTGAAGCTGTTGCTGCTCAAAAAGACATCAAATCTGATGCGGAGGTAACTCTTGCAGCTGTTGTAGAAAGTAACTTCGTTAAAATTTCGGATTCAGGCAACGCTGTTGCAGACAATGACACAACATGGGATTGCGTTGCAGATAAAAGCAATAATCTTACCTGGGAAGTCAAGAAGAACGATGGCGGCATTCGCGATAAGGACCATTCTTATTCATGGCTCCACAATATCAAGGGTAAAAATAAAGGTATAAGTAATGGCGGACGTTGCAAGGGTGGCGTCAATTGTGATACGACAAGCTATGTACATGCGATGAATGAGCAGAAATTATGCGGTTATTCTGACTGGCGGCTGCCTACCAGAGATGAACTGGAAACACTGGTCGAATACAACAGCAATCCACAACAAGCCACGATCAACAAAACCTACTTTCCGGAAGCTGTACCAAGCTGGTACTGGACTGCATCGGAAAATTCTCAGCGTGAAGGCTACGCCTGGTATGTGCTATTTAGAAATGGTATCGCGTTAAATGACTTGAAGGAACGCCCCAAACATATACGACTTGTACGCGGTAATCGGGCACAATAGAAACATCATGCAAGCACTGTCAGTCAATAATGCTGTAATTACATTTTTGCTGTTTACGGCCCTGTTATTGAGTCAGGAAGCCGGGGCAGCGCCGCCCCCATCCAAGGCTGCATGTAATGCCACTCTTCAGGCCGCATTCGTGGCCGACCTTAGCTTTGGCGATTACGAAGGTGCAGTTGGCGGCACCATCACGGTTGATACAGCTGACTCCAGAACGTCAACGGGGCCTGCCCTTCTTGGCGGCACGGTTTCTTCAGCTGCATATGATGTCTGGAACAATCTGCCGGGTTGCGAAAGGCGCAACATTACAGTCACAGTACCAGCTTCAGCAATATTGACCGGTCCTGCCACGATGACGGCGAATAATTTCACCAAAAACCCGGCGGGCAAGTTTAAATTAACCGCACCCGGCGTACCCACCAGGGTCACCGTGGGTGCCACCTTGAATACGGCTGCCGGACAGGCTGTTGGTGCTTATACAGTGCCATTTAACGTCCAGTTTAACCACTGAAAACAACCATTAATCAATAGAAAACAGCACTTTATCTATAAATTAGAGAATTCTTATAAAGATTGTCTATATTAATACTATGGCTATACGAACCAGCACAAGATTGCAGCTATACAGATTGAATTATTCAGTCATAGTTTTGCTATTGATCATGGCTGTTCTGATGTTCTGGTTCCAGCGTTATGCAAATGCAGCAACGACAACTGCCACAGTTGAAGCCAACATCGTGTCTACTATCAATCTGGTTGCGCGAAACGGTATTGTTTTTGGTGATATCGGTTCAAGCTCAATTCCGGGAACGGTAACCATCGATGTTGATGGCTCAAGAATTTCTACTGGTGGCGCTTCGATAAATTCAAATACCGCAGGAACACCGGCTGCCTTTGAGGTATCGGGTGATCCCAACGCGTTATATTTCATTACACTGCCAACTTCGGTTGTGCTAACCAGCTCGGCAGGTGACAGCATGACAGTCGAAAAGTTCATCAGCGCACCTTCCAGTAATGGCCAGCTGGATTCCAGCGGGAGACAGAGCTTGAATGTCGGCGCCACCATGAATGTGGGTAGTTTTCAGCCTTTTGGTGCATACCGCGGCATCATGGCAACAACGGTTGAATATAACTAGGACTCAATCATAAAGCTTATGCAGGCTTTTGAAATTGTTAGAAATATAAAACAGTAATTACTTGAACACGACCAAATGAATTCTATACTCAATAAATAATGAGATTGAATTGACGTCCAAATGATTAAAACAACAGATTAATAATCATTGATATTTGGAGAAACAGATCATGATCCGTAATAACAAACTTCTTTTAGCGGCCTGGGCAGCTGCTTTGACTGCAAGTTTCTACTCAACTTCGTTGACGGCAGCTTCGATCACCGCAAATGCAAGTGCAAACGTCCTGGCGCCGCTGGCGATAGCTCCAGGCGTTAATCCCATGTATTTTGGTGATGTGTCCGGCGATGCCGCATCTATTACCACCGTTGTCCTGACAACTGGTGGCGCAACCTCTTCTGCAGATGGTGCAGGCGTTGGAGGCGCCCCTACCGCGGGTGATTTCGATGTTACTGGTGCCGGTAACCTGGCTTATGACATCACCTTACCTTTAGATGGTGTTGTAACTTTAACAAATGGTGGTAATCCAGCAATGTCAGTCGATGGCTTTTCTGATAGTGCCGGTGGCTCATCAAGTCTGGTAACGGGGAGTGATAGTTTTACGGTTGGCGCAACATTGACCATTAATGCGAACCAACCTGCTGCTCTGTATACAGGCACGTATGATGTTATTGTTAACTATCAATAATCAACGACAAGCAACCTGAAATATAGGGGGTTGACTCATGTTAGCCCCCTATTTGTTTATGACTTAAAACTTTTTAACCAACATACCTGTTTCAATAATAACAATGAAAAACGAAACTATAAAAATCATTTCCTCAATCAAGCTGACAGCCTTTTTCAGCACTATCATTGTCAGCCTTTCACTATTATCGAGCTTTAACTCGTACGCACTTGGCCAACTCATGGTTTCGCCAACGCGCGTTGTATTTGAAGGCAATGAAAGAAGCAAACAGATCAACCTGATCAATAACGGCTCCGAAACAGCACGCTACAGGATTTCATTTGTACGTAGAAATATGAACTCTGATGGAAAAATAGTTGTTATTGATGAGAATGAACCGGGTTTGTATACAGATGAGATGGTTCGATTTTCACCCCGGCAGGTAACCCTCGCACCAGGCCAGTCACAAACGGTACGTTTAATGCTGAGAAAAAAATCTGGCACAGTAGACGGCGAATACCGTTCACACATGATGTTCCAGTCACTGCCAGACCCGGCCGCATCTGATGTGAACAATCTGTCATCTGAGCGGGCAAAAGGGCTCTCTATCGAATTAATACCCGTTGTTGGCATAACCATTCCCGTTATTGTCAGACAAGGCAACCTCAGCGCCAAAGCAAGTTTGAGTGATTTTGAAATCAAACAATCCAATACTGTCAATGCGCAGTCTGTTTTGTCCTTGAAGGTTAACAGGGAAGGCAACATGTCTACTTATGGTGACTTCCGTGTTTACTTCACGCCAGAGGGTGGCACCCCTGTTGTCGTAGGGCAAATAAACGGTGTCGCGGTTTATACATCTACCGACAGCAGAACACTTGAAATAAAGTTACAGACACCAGCTGGCCACAGCTTGTCTAATGGTGAAATCCATGTCACCTATCTGAAGCCCGGTGAAGACGAAAAGTCCGGCTTGATCGCCGAATCACGGCTCGCTATACCCTAATGTTTAATATGGGGGCAGGCGTCAGTGTGCTTCACACGTCATTTTGTACTCACAATCCTTCTGCTGACATTTACGGCCACATCGACAGCTGCTGATTTAAATCAGGATAAATGGACGCCACGTGATGATGACTTGCGCATTCTTGAAATGCGCGTCGAACAATATCGTCTGGAGGATATCTTAGCCACGTACCAGCGTAAGGATACACTACTAATTCCATTAGGTGCTTTATCAGGAATACTCGATCTCGCAATAGGTGTCAATCCGGGTGAAGGAATCGCACAGGGGTTTTATTTCAACGAGGGTAATACCATTTATCTCGACACATCCCGAAACGAAGTCACTATTAGAGGAGTTACACGTTCCTATAATAATAATCTTGTGTATGTACTTGATGATGATATTTATGTTGAAGCAGGGTTGTTTTCAAGCTGGTTTGGTATAACAATCGATGCCGACCTGTATTCATCTACAGTTAAGATTCGCTCAAAAGAGCCCTTCCCTTTCATAGTCAAGATGGAACGCGAGGAAAGAATTGCAAAAACAAGGGCACGTCTGGCTACGGAACAACCGTATTACCCTCATCACTATGAACCTTATGATCTATGGAATGTTCCATTTATAGATCAGACATTTGATGCCACCAGAAAACAGGGCGATGGCAAATCTACGAATACTTTCCGCTCAACCACCTTTGCAACAGCTGACTTGCTAGGCATGTCATCTTCACTCTATATGCTTGTAACTGACGATGACCTGCTGGATGAATTTCGCTTCACCCTGGGAAAAAAAGATCCGGAAAGTGAATTACTCGGTTTTGCCAGGGCAACTGAATACGCCTTGGGTTCAATTACTGAACCGCGATTGAAAAACATCACTATCCCTGGAGACCAGGAGCCCGGTGCATTGATTAGCAATTTCAAGCTAACCAGACAGGAGGTTTATGATACTCAGCGGTTCCGTGGAAATTTACTACCGGGATGGGAAGTCGAGCTTTATCGCAACGATCAGTTAATAGGCTATCAGTCTGTACCTGTTGACGGACAGTATGATTTTCAGGATGTCGCATTACTCTTTGGCCGTAACTATTTCCGCCTGGTTTTCTATGGCCCACAAGGCCAGGTAACTGAACAGGAACAGTATTTTGAACTCGGTCAGACACTCACAAAAAAAGGCGAACACTATTATCGAGCACTGGCCTCAGACAATGATCGCGGTGGATATCGTGCAACGGCACAATATGATGTTGGCCTCACAAACAGGTTATCTGCATCATTTATCGCTGCTGATATTCCGCTGGATATCAGCGTAGACACTATTGAGCAACACAGGTACTTACAGGCAGGTGTGCTTGGCTTCTGGAAATCATTTTTCGCGACGCTGAATGTAATTGATGATCTCGACGGAGGTGAAGCCGTTTACTTTGATTTTCAAACTGGAGCAGGCAACACCAGTATCAAATTTAATCACATGATAATGAACAGATTTTTCAGTGAGGAATTCAAACCTACGCAACAGGAATTCAAAGACAAAACGGAATTCAGGATAGACACATCTATACCCCCAACTATACTGCCTCGAATACCATTCAGCCTTGAACTAATCATGTCGGATTTCGAATCGGGCAATGACCGCAACGAAATAAACAACTTGATATCACTACAGAAATACGGCCTGTCATTAACTAACCGCCTGACCTATGTTCAAAACTCAGACATACAAAACACATTCACTGGCGCCCTCGGTGTAAGTAGTAATATTAACCGCTATGGTCTACGCGGTACCGTGAACTACGAATTTAAACCCGAATCAGAAGTCACGAATGTTGACCTTACCTTGAGGCCGCCATTGTATAAAGAATTCCAGTTTACTTATGGCTTGAACCATTCATTACGTGCAGATCTGACGGAACTAAGTGCATCTGCATCCAAATCTGTGGGCAGCTTCAATCTCTCAGCCGGCCTGAGATATAACACTGACAGTATCCTGAGCCTTGATGCAAGATTCTCGATTGGTCTGGGTAGAGAGCCAAGAGAAAACAGATGGGTACCGCATGCACTCGCCATTGCCGGTAGAGGAAGTGTCTCAGCAAGAGTCTTTCTCGATAACAACGAGGACGGTCTGTTCAACGAAGGTGACGAGCCTATCGAAAATGTTGGCTTCACTGTCAATAGCGGCTATAGGAAGGTACGTACCAACACGTCGGGCATCGCTTTTATGACGGGCCTCCTGGAATACAGACCTGTTAATCTGGCAATAGCAATACCAACACTGGAAGATCCATTATGGTCACCCGCGCTTGAGGGTATGCGTATCGTACCCAGACCTGGTCAGGCAATGCAGCTTGACTTCCCGATCTTCACCAGCGGTGAAATCGATGGCACAGTCTACCTGTCGCGAAAAGGAAAAACCGTACCCGCCGGCCGGGTTATAGTGGAAGTCGTCGACGAGCATGACCGTGTCATCAAGTCAGCTTCAACGGAATATGATGGCTTCTATGTCATCAGCAAGATACCGCTCGGCAAGTACCGTATCCGCGTTTCGCAGGAACAAATGGACAGGCTGAATTTAAGCGTTGAGACAGAACCAAGCTTCGAAATTAGCGCTAACGACCAGTTTGAGAGCGGTGTCGATTTCACCCTGAATCAAAACATCCAGTAACTTCCCTGTAACACAGACAAAAAAATGGCCCTTGTTACAGGGCCATCAAGCAGGGAATATGTGAGCGTTTTATTATTAGATACCAGTTAAACTGGCTTATTAACTCACCGGGATTTTAAGCACCTGACCTGCATTCAGGCTACTTGTGTGCATCGCATTGCGTGCACGTAAATTCTCTACACTGGTTTGATATTTTTTAGCAATACTGCCTAAGGTATCTCCAGATCTTACTTTGTATTCTGTTGCACTGGCAGACAACCACGTACCTGGTGGTGCCTTGCGTGCGAAATAATTAGCTACACCCTTGCTGACTGCATTGGCGACTTTTTTCTGGTGCGCAGAGCTCTTCAGGTTCTTTTCTTCACGCGGATTGGATATAAACGCCGTTTCTAGCAGAACAGAAGGAATATTCGGTGCCTTCAATACGGCAAACCCTGCCTGCTGTACCTGTTTCTTATGCACACGGTTTACAGTCTTGATCTGGCGCAGAATTTCATCACCGATATCCAGGCTTGACTGGATATTGCCGGTCAGTGACAGGTCAAACAGCACTTCATTGACCATCTCGTCTTCTACAGCCAGGCTAACATCACCAAACAACAGATCGGCAGCGTTTTCTTTCTCGGCCAGCAGCTTGGCCGTCTCTGATGTCGCGCCGTCAACCGAAAGCGC
Source organism: uncultured Thiotrichaceae bacterium (assembly GCA_964600755.1). GTDB lineage: Bacteria > Pseudomonadota > Gammaproteobacteria > SZUA-229 > SZUA-229 > JABDQW01. Next base: position 19,120 of record CAZRKQ010000007.1, on the reverse strand, counting down.
ATATACAGAAGAACCCCTGGCACGCGGGTCCGGGAATGAATCCGCATGCAGCGAAATCATCATGTCTGCGTGGTAATCGCGCGCCTTATTGATGCGATCGCGCAAGCGCATGAATCGGTCATTTTTCCTTACCAGCACGGCTTTCATGCCTTTTTGCTGATTGATTTTCTTTTCCAGTCTTTTCGCCATCTGCAGTGTTACTGTCTTTTCCCTGGTGCCTTTTTTGCCGGTGGCGCCGGGATCTCTACCGCCATGCCCTGCATCGATTGCAACGATGACATCACGTAATTGCTTCTTCTTGGTGACATCCTTTTTCAAAACAATCGATCCTGCTTGTTCTGTATGAAGGTCCAGCACCAGTCGATGACCTGATTTACCCGATGGACCCAGTAAAAAGCTTCTTGGTTTTACTTCTTGCTGGAGGTCAAAAACAACGCGCATATCATTGCCATCCCGTACACCACTACGAATCCGGCGAATCATGGAATTGGCACGGACACGATCAACCATGCCATGTGTCATTTTAGTGTTCTTGAGGTCGAGAACGATTCGCTCAGGTTTGTTCAGCGTGAATACGGAATGGTCGACAGACTTATCAAGGTCAAATACCAGGCGCACATAACCTTTGTGGCTGGATAAGCGAATATCTTTTACACGAGTTTTAGCAGCGGCATTAGCCACAAAAGGAACTGCTGACATGGTAGCTACGCCACCAAGCCCTGCAAGTTGTCTTAAAAATTTTCGACGATCTTTTTCCATAGGCCTAGAAAGTCATCATCGTTCTCGTGTACATGTGTTTATAGTTTGGTTATTTTTAACAAATTTGCAAGTGTTTTTAAAATATTTTCTATATATTTTTTATACACATAGCGCACTAAGCTAGAGTAATTAGTCAGCTTGTACCTGCAACAACAGCTGCTCTCCCTTTGCAGAACAGGCATTTAGCGTCATTTTTCTCCCTTGCGGGTGGTGCTCCAGCTTGCAGTCGATATCTGCATCTGCCAGGTAACCGGCTGCTTTTTCCGGCCACTCGATCAGGCATATAGACGAACTATTATAGTAATCCCGCGCACCGGTAAATTCCAGCTCTTCGGGATCAGCAAGCCGGTATAAATCAAAGTGATAACACATCAGCCCTGGTTCAAAGCTGTAAGGCTCTACCAGTGTGTAGGTCGGGCTCTTGACCACACCCTCATATCCCAGTCCTCGCAGAAAGCCGCGCGCAAATGTTGTTTTTCCGGCACCCAGAGGTCCACGAAGATAGATAATCAGGTCAGCTGTTGCATACAGGGCCAGCTGTGATGCAAAAGTTTCCAGCTCGCTTTCTGATTTTAAAATCTTTTCAATCGCATCATTCATTCAGCCCGGTACCTGGCAGCTGCTCGAATATGTTCGATAACATCGGTTGCCATCAGACCACGATCATCTCCATTCGCAGCCATATCACCTGCACGCGCATGCAGACAGACCGCAGCATTTACAGCCCTGTTCAAATCTCCGGCTATAACGATTTGCTGTGCAACCAATGAAGCGATCATCCCTGTAAGCACATCCCCCATGCCCGCTGTGGCCATGGCAGGATTGCCAAAGGCACAAACTCGAGGCCGCCCTTCGTGCTGGATGATCGTGCCCGAGCCCTTGAGAACGATGTGCGCATTGCATTTCTGCCTGAGCAATTGCGCCACCTGAAAACGGTCATGCTGTATTTCACGCTTTCTCATGTTCAGACAGCGCGACGCTTCACCGGGATGTGGTGTAATGATGCATTCCTCGGTCAGGCTCAAATAATTTTTTGCCGCCATTAAATTTAACGCGTCTGCATCCACCACCATGGGTGTTGTCGAATCCAGTGCCAGGTACAGCAGGCGCTGTGCCCATGCGTCCTGCGCCAGACCGCAGCCAATTGCTATGTAATCAGCTTTCTCAATCAAATCCGGGTTAATCTCACCATTGGAACTGCCATGCACCATGCATTCCGGGCATGCAGCTACAACCCCGTTGATATGTTCAGGCCGGGTTACGACAGAAACAAGACCAGCGCCGGATCTTAGCGCGGCGCGCGCGGCCAGAATAACCGCACCGGGCATGCCATAATTGCCGCCGATGATCAGGACATGGCCATTTTGTCCCTTGTGACTGTCGTGTCGGCGCGGTGGAAATGACCATTGCGAGGCATGGCACAGCAGCTCAGCATCCGGCACAACAGACTCATATGCTTCTAGCGGTAATCCCAGATCATTGAAACTGATTTCACCACAGCACTGCTTGCCACTGCCGGTAAACATGCCTTTCTTAAGGCCAATAAAAGTGATGGTTTGATTTGCTTTCAGCGCAGCCCCGGATATCGCTCCGGTGTCAGCATTAAGCCCGGAGGGAATATCAACCGATATCACCGGTACGCCCGACTGGTTGACTGTATTGATTAATAGCTTCCAGTCGCCTTTGACTTCTCTAGCTAAACCCGTACCCAGCAAAGCATCAATAATTACGTCAGCATCAGCTACGAATTCATCCTGGTACAGAGCAGTTGCTCCACACTCCTGCCAGTGTTGCCATGCCTGCCTTGCATCACCTTTGAGCTTGCCAGGATCAATCATGCTGACAACACGAACACCAAGACCGTTAGCGTGGGCAAGGCGCGCCAGCACATAACCATCACCTGCATTATTGCCTGCGCCGCACAATACAATGATCGTTTTTGCATCAGGATAATTATGCTGCAGTGCATCAAGCACCGCCTGCCCTGCCCTGCGCATCAAGGTGTAACCGGGGATACCGCAATCATTGATCGCGATTTGATCAAGCCGTGCTACTGTTTTGGCACTGTATAGATTTGTAGGTAATTTTTTCAACGCAAAGACGCAGAGGTCGCAAAGTTTAGTTTGTTATTCGGTTTATATGATAACAGCCATCGGGCCACTACAAGAGTTTAATATTCGTGTGTAAAAGTTAAACCACAACAAGTGAGAATTCAGGTAAAAAGTAACCTGGTTATATCAAATTAATGACAGCCTGTGTTCTCTTTGCGCCCTTTGCGCCTTCGCGTCTTTGCGTTGATTAGTTCGCCTGGAGTTTCTCAAGACCATTCATATAGGATTTCAAAGCATCGGGTATGACAACACTGCCATCCGCCTGCTGATAGTTTTCCAGTATTGCAACCAGGGTGCGCCCGACTGCCAGGCCGGAACCATTGATGGTGTATACAAGCTCAGGCTTTCCGCTTGCAGGATTTCGCCAGCGCGCCTGCATTCGCCGCGCCTGGAAATCGGTAAAACAGCTGCATGAGGAAATCTCACGATAGGCCTGTTGTCCAGGCAGCCAGACTTCAAGATCATAGGTTTTAGCTGCAGAAAATCCGATGTCGCCACTACATAGAGTTACCACACGATAGGGCAACTCAAGTCTTTGTAAAACTGTTTCAGCATGCCCGGTAAGCTCTTCCAGTGCATCCCAGGCTGCATCGGGTTTTACCAGTTGCACCATTTCGACCTTCTCGAACTGGTGCTGGCGTATCATGCCACGCGTATCCTTGCCGTATGAACCTGCCTCAGAACGGAAACAGGGGGTGTGGCTGGTCAATTTCAGCGGCAGCTGATCTGCATCCAGTATTTCACCACGCGCAAGGTTTGTAACCGGCACTTCAGCTGTAGGTATCAGGTAATATCCGGCATCACGATCGACGCAGAACAGGTCTTCCTCAAACTTGGGTAGCTGGCCGGTTCCGCGAAGACTGTCGCTGTTGACGATGTACGGTACATATACTTCTGTATACCCATGCTCACTGCAATGAAGATCGAGCATGAACTGGATAAGTGCACGGTGCAGCTGCGCGACCTGTCCACGCATGACAACAAAACGTGATCCGGTAATTTTGCTTGCTGTTTCAAAATCCAGTTGACCGAGGCCGGCACCAACATCAACGTGGTCTTTGATCTCAAAATTAAACGCGCGTGGTTCTCCCCAGCGACGAATCTCTACGTTATCAGCTTCATCCTTACCTTCCGGCACTGACTCATGGGGCAGGTTAGGAATACCCAGTAAAATTGCATCCAGCTGATCCTGGATTTCATTGAGCTCGGCTTTTGCCTTATCCAGCGACTCACCTAATCCCGCGACTTCATCCAGTAATGGCTGGATATCTTCACCTGCGGCTTTTGCCTTGCCGATGGATTTTGACTTGGTATTGCGTTCGCTTTGCAGCTGTTCGGTTTGAACCTGGTGTTCCTTGCGTTTTAGCTCAAGCTCACCGATTGCAGATACGTCAAGAATATAACCGCGTTTCTTCAGTTGTGCGGCAACTGCTGATATATCGGAACGGATCAGTTTGGGATCAAGCATATCTGGAAACAACCACTCAGGAAAAATCAGCGGCAAATGTTAACACATGACCGGGTGTAATCAGGTCACTGATGGAGTCGAGAGCTGTTTTTACGTTTTCCTCGGTATCGAAGAATTCAACTACAACCGGAAGATCAAACGACACATCGAGCAAGGTGGATGAATGTGTTTCACCTGATTTGCCAAATCCCGTCATACCTCGATAGACCGTTACACCCTTGACCTTGTGCTCGTCATGTAGACGCTGAAAGATCTTTTCGTGTATGTGTTTGCCTTCAGTAACATAAATACGTGCAACAGTAACTTTCATATTTGACGCCCTATCAGTACACCAAACCACACCGCAGCCAGACATACCAGAACACTTAAAACAATGTTCGTCATAGCGCGCATCACGTCGCCCTGCTCGAGCAGGTTAAGTGTTTCAATTGAAAATGTCGAAAAGGTTGTGAACGAACCGAGTACACCGACCAGTACAGCAGCCCGCCACTCAGGACCAATATTGAATCTTTCCAGCATGATGACACTGAGTAACCCCATCAGCAATGAGCCTGATACATTGACGAACAAAGTCCCATAAGGGAAGCCCTTGCCCAGTAATGAATACACGCTTAATGAAGCGCCATAGCGCAGAACGGCCCCGGCTGCTCCACCAATAGCTATAAATATCAGCGCCTTCAACAGGTATTCCTAGGCAAGCTCTACTGTCACAGTATCAGCAATTTCAGCATAGTCCGATATCTGATCAAAATTGAGGTAACGGTAAATATCCGCTGATGCTGCCTCAAAGGATTTCATACGCTCCATATACTCTGCCATTGTCGGGATATAACCCAGGGTGGCGGTTACAGCACATAACTCTGCTGAAGCAAGATAAACATTGGCACCATTACCCAGGCGGTTGGGGAAATTACGTGTCGATGTCGATAGCACAGTTGCATTGTCAGCCACACGCGCCTGGTTGCCCATGCACAATGAACAACCGGGTACTTCGGTACGCGCACCTGCCTTGCCAAAAATACTGTAGTGACCTTCTTCCATCAACTGGTGTGCATCCATTTTTGTCGGCGGCACAATCCACATGCGCGTCGGCAGACTGGTTACACCATCCAGCACCTTGCTGGCAGCACGGTAATGACCAATATTGGTCATACATGAGCCGATAAAGACTTCATCGACCTTGTCACCGGTCACTTCGGATAAGGGCTTGATATCATCCGGATCATTTGGACAGGCCAGTAAAGGCTCCTTGATTTCATTAAGATCAATCTCAATTATTTCTGCATATTCGGCATCAGCATCCGGTTCAAGCAATTGTGGATCCTGCAGCCAAATCTCCATCGCTTTGATACGACGCTGTAAAGTGCGCTTGTCCTCATAATCATTCGCAATCATCCATTTCAGCAAGGTGATGTTTGAATTGAGAAATTCTATGATCGGCTCCTTGCCCAGGCGTATAGTACAGCCATTGGCTGAACGTTCTGCAGACGCATCTGATAATTCAAAGGCCTGCTCTACTTTCAACTCGGGTAGACCTTCGATCTCCAGCACACGGCCATTAAAAACATTTTTCTTGCCTTTCTTCTCAACAGTGAGCAGACCTTTTTGAATTGCGACGTAAGGAATGGCATTTACAAGATCGCGCAAGGTAATACCAGGCTGCATCTCACCCTTGAAGCGAACCAGTACCGATTCCGGCATATCCAGCGGCATTACACCCAGGGCGGCGGCGAATGCCACCAGGCCGGAACCCGCGGGGAAACTGATACCAAGCGGGAAACGTGTGTGCGAATCACCACCGGTACCCACCGTGTCCGGCAGTATCATACGGTTCAGCCATGAATGGATAATGCCGTCACCCGGACGTAACGCGACACCACCACGTGTCTGCATAAAATCAGGCAGTTCGTGCTGCAGTTGCACATCTACCGGCTTGGGATAGGCCGCGGTATGACAGAAGCTCTGCATAACCAGATCAGCTGAAAAACCGAGACAGGCGAGTTCTTTCAATTCATCCCGGGTCATCGCACCCGTTGTGTCCTGGGAACCAACGGTCGCCATCCTGGGTTCACAATAGGCACCTGGTCTGACACCATCAACACCGCAGGCGCGGCCAACCATCTTCTGCGCCAGTGTGTATCCCTTGCCGGTATCTTCAATCTCGACGGGTCTGAGAAAAACATCTGACGGACCATCACCAAGAAAATCCCGTGCCCGGTCGGTGAGTCCTCGCCCGATGATAAGAGGTATACGCCCATTTGCGCGCACCTCATCCGGCAGCGTGGCAGGACGCAACTCGAATTGACATAACTCGTCGCCGGCTTCATTCAATATAACGCCATCAAAGGGACGTATGCGTATGACATCACCCATCTCCATAGCGTCAACATCACATTCAATCGGCAAGGCGCCAGAGTCTTCAGCAGTATTGAAAAATATCGGTGCTATTTTTCCACCCAGTACCACACCGCCCTCGCGCTTATTCGGGACATACGGTATGTCAGTCCCCATGTGCCATAACACCGAATTAATAGCAGACTTGCGTGAAGATCCGGTGCCAACGACATCACCAACATAAGCAACAGGGTGACCTTTCTTCTTGAGCTGTTCCAGCGTCTCAAGCGGGTTTTCCATCTTGCTTATCAACATGGACTTTGCATGCAGCGGAATATCAGGCCTGCTCCATGCTTCTGTCGCAGGTGAAAGGTCGTCGGTGTTTGTTTCTCCCGCAACCTTGAAAACTGTTACTGTTATCTCTTCACCGAGTTCAGGCAGTGACGTAAACCATTCGGCATCAGCCCAGGAACGCAGCACACGTGCAGCGTATTCGTTCTTGCCCGTTTTATCTGATACATCATGAAATGCATCGTAGATAAGGCGGGTATGTGATAATGCTTTGGCCGCTGCATCTGCAGTCGCATCATCATCAAGTAACTGAATCAAGGTTTGAATATTGTAGCCACCGAGCATGGTACCGAGCAGTTCAGTCGCACGGTTACGATCGATGAGAGCGCATTCAGCACTACCCCTGGCAATATCAGCAAGAAATGCGGCTTTAACGTACGCAGCCTGATCAACGCCTGGGGGAACTCGGTTAACCAGCAGATCGAGCAGGAATTCTTCTTCTCCCGCTGGTGGATTCTTGATCATTTCGACCAGATCAGCAACCTGCTGGGTGTCCAGTGGCAGTGGTGGCAGGCCTTCTGTTGCCCGTTCAGCTACATGTTTGCGATAAGCCTCAAGCACGTGTTTTCCTCGGTTGGTATGACAGGGGGGCGTATTATAGCTTTTGATGCCAAAGCACACAAAAATACCAGCGCGCACAAAAAAGCCCGCAAAGCGGGCTTTTTGCTGTATCAGTCAGTCTTTGAATTAATTGTGCTTACCTTTGTAATCATCAATTGCTGCATTGATTGCATCCTCTGCCAGCACTGAACAATGAATCTTGACAGGCGGTAAAGCCAGTTCTTCTGCAATATGGGTATTCTTTATGGATTTTGCTTCATCCAGTGATTTACCTTTGACCCATTCTGTCAACAGGGAGCTGGATGCAATGGCACTACCACAACCATAAGTTTTAAACACAGCATCTTCGATAATACCGTCGTCACTGACCTTGATTTGCAGTTTCATCACATCACCGCACGCAGGAGCACCCACCATGCCGGTACCTACATTCTCTTCATCTTTATTAAATGACCCCACGTTTCGCGGATTTTCATAATGATCAAGTACTTTTTCACTGTAAGCCATGACTTATAACCTCTATACAATACCTTGGGAAATTGCTTCAGCCTGACGCCTTGCCAGGATAAAACGTCCATTCATCTTGTCGCGTTGCAATGACAACTCAGGTATACCCGGCCTGTCTACAAACTGTGATAACGTAATATTATCCAGAAAATCATAAAGCCGCTTACTGAGTTCAGTCCATAACTCATGTGTCAGGCAGGCTTCGCCATTGTCACAGTCAGCCGTGCCGCCACAGCGTGTAACATCAACACTTTCATCAACCACACTGATAATTTCACTAATGCTGATTTCACTCGCAGGACGCGCAAGCCGATAACCACCACCCGGTCCGCGTACGCCCTTGACCAGGCCACCTTTACGCAACTTGGCAAACAGCTGCTCCAGATATGACAGTGATATGCCCTGACACTGCGATATATCTGCCAGAGTTACCGGACCTGCCTTATCATGAATAGCCAGATCCATCATGGCTGTGACGCTGTATCGGCCTTTTGTTGACAGTCTCATCAAACACCTCATAATTCCTGACTAAAATAGTATGGATTAGTCTACAAATACCTACTAAAACAGTCAAGTATTAAACAGCACAAAATATATACTTATTTGGGGATACAGGCAGCAGTACTATTTCCAGCTCCAGGCATCGATTCCGAGGTCAAATGCGGGTATGACGGGGCCTGATGAGTATAGCCATAATTAATTTATGGTTATTTTTCCCGGTGGGGTTGACCGAAATACGGCGGCTATGGCCACCACTATCTGGCAAAAACTCATTTTTTTCTAAGCGGACACATCCTTATTGTTTGAGCTGGTGATATAAGGACGCTTGCGCGAGCTCTCGTGTGTATGCTTGCTGCGGATTTTCTAAAACATCTTTGACCGGGCCGGCTTCAACGATTTTACCTTCACGCATCACGATAACCCTGTGAGACATGGCGCGTACCACACGTAAATCATGGCTGATAAACAGGTAGCTGAGTTTATGCTTTACCTGTAATTCTGAAAGAAGACCTAAAACCTGTTTTTGCACTGAAACATCCAGCGCACTGGTCGGCTCATCCAGCAGTATCACATCCGGCTCCAGGATCACGGTACGTGCCACAGCTATACGTTGGCGCTGGCCTCCTGAGAACTCGTGTGGATAACGCCAAAGTGCATTTTCATCCAGCCCGACTTCTTTCAGGGTTGTGACTATACGATCATAACGCTGTGTTTTATCCAGTTCCGGATAATGCAGCTTCAGGCCCTCGCCGACAATCTGTTCAACCGTCATCCTTGGCGACAGCGAAGAAAATGGATCCTGGAACACAATCTGGAAGTATCGTCGCAGCGGGCGCATCTGCTGCTCACGATAATCCGAGATCGTATGCTCCCTGAACTGGATTAGCCCTGTTGAATCTATCAGCCGTAACAATGCCATACCGAGGGTGGTTTTACCCGAGCCGGATTCACCGACTATGCCCAGTGTTTCACCCTGTTTAAGTTCAACATCAATGTCGTCGACGGCCTTGACTTCATCCACCTTGCGTTTGAAAAAGCCTTTCAGGACTGGAAAATAAACACGAACATCTTCAGCCTTGATCACAGTGTTGTCGCCAGGTACGATTTCAGCAATGCGCGTTTCCGGCTCACTATCAAGTAAATATTGCGTATATTCATGCTGAGGATGTTTGAACAGTCTTGATGACAACGCCTGTTCAACAATTTCACCTTCATGCATCACACAGACGCGATCGGCAAAACGGCGTACAAGGTTGAGATCATGTGTGATCAGCAGCACCGACATGCCTGTGTCTTGTTGTAAATCCTTCAACAAATCAAGAATCTGCTGTTGTACCGTAACATCAAGCGCCGTGGTGGGCTCATCTGCAATCAACAACACAGGATCACAAGCCAGTGCCATTGCTATCATCGCGCGCTGGCGCTGCCCGCCTGACAACATGTGTGGAAATGAATCGACTTTTTGCTGCGGCTCCTTGATGCCGACCCTGTCGAGCAGTTCAATTGCGATCTTTCTCGAAGCCAGATTATCCATTCCCCTGTGCAATTTCAGTGTCTCCTGAATTTGCACACCTACAGGATATACCGGATTCAGTGATGACATCGGTTCCTGGAAGATCATTGATATATCCTTGCCACGTACTCGCCTCATGTCCGCTTCGCTGGCAAGCATCAGGTCCTGGTTGTCGTAGATAATCCTGCCATCGGGGTATTCAACCTGTCTTTCATCATGCAGCTTCAGCAGCGATAGTGCAGTTACAGATTTGCCTGAACCTGATTCACCTACAATGGCAACATTTTCTGATTTACTGATATCAAAACTGACACCGCGTACAGCTTCAATATCACCACCCTGTGTCTTGAAAGTAACCTTGAGATTCTCTACCTGGATTAACTTGCCAGTCATATCAATGCTTCCTTGTATCCATGGCTTCACGCAAGGCTTCGCCAATAAATATGAGCAACATCAGTGTGCCTACCAGCACGATAAAGGTGCTCAACGACAGCCACCAGGCTTCAATGTTTTCCTTTCCCTGTGCCAGTAGTTCGCCCAGGCTAGGTGTTGTTGGGGGCACACCGAGGCCAAGAAAGTCGAGGCTGGTCAGCGCCAGGATCGAACCACTGATACGAAAAGGCAGGAACGTGATAACCGGCGTCATGCTGTTAGGCAATAAATGGTGGCGCATAATTGCAGCGTCTGTTTGCCCCATTGCACGCGCCGCGAGCACGTAGTCCATGTTGCGGCCACGTAGAAATTCGGCACGCACATAATCCGACAAGCCCATCCAGCCGAACAGCGACAATAGTATAATCAACAACCAGATACTTGGCTGAAAGATCGATGCAAAGATGATCAGCAGGTACAATTCAGGCATCGAAGCCCAGACTTCTATAAGCCGCTGCATTATCAGATCAAGCCTGCCCGAAAAATATCCTTGCACCGCGCCTGCGAGAATGCCAACAACAACACCAATTGCTGTCAATGCAAAGGCAAACAGTACCGACAGGCGAAAACCATACACCAGCCTGGTAAAGACATCCCTGCCACGATCATCCGTACCCAGTATGTTTTGTGACGACGGCGGCGCAGGATTGGGCAGCTCGGATCTGAAATTAATGGTGTTATAGCTGTAATGAATCAGCGGGTCTATTACCCAGTTGTCCCCCGCTGTGATCAGACCACGTACATAAGCATCCGAGTAATCCGCTTCAGTCTCAAAGTCACCGCCAAATGCAGTTTCGGGATAAGTAATCAGAAATGGAAAAAACAGTTCATCCTGGTAGTTGACGACAAGAGGCTTGTCATTGAACAGGACTTCCGCAAACAGGCTTAGCACAAATAAGATGCCAAACAGCCACAAACTTATATAACCGCGCCTGTTTGCCTTGAAACGCAGCCAGGAACGTCTCCCCGGTGAAAGATGTACATTATTCGATATGCCGATATTATTATTCATGCAGGCCCGTCGCTATCTAGTCAACCGACTCAAAGTGGATGCGTGGGTCAATCAGCACGTAACTGATATCCGCCATCAATTTTGCAAACAGGCCAAGCAAGGTAAACAGGTAAAGCGTGCCAAGCACGACCGGATAGTCGCGCTTCAACACCGACTCATACGAAAGCAAACCAAGCCCATCAAGCGAGAAGATTGTCTCGATCAGCAGACTGCCGGTAAAAAACGCACCTATAAATGCGGCAGGAAAACCTGTCACCAGTGGAATAATCGCGTTTCTGAAAACATGGCGATAAAGCACATTATTTTCACTCACTCCCTTGGCCCTGGCAGTAAGAACATATTGTTTGCGGATTTCCTCTATAAAGCTGTTCTTGGTCAACATAGTCATTACAGCAAAGCTGCCTATAACCATTGCGATTATCGGCAATACCATATGCCACAGATAATCCAGGATCTTGTCATACCATGGCATCGCATCCCAGTTATCTGAAACCAATCCGCGTAGTGGAAATATATCGAGGAAGCTACCTCCACCAAAAAACACCAGTAAGGTGATGCCAAGCACGAAACCAGGTATGGCATACCCAATCAGGATCAAGGTACTGGTAGTCACATCAAACATGCTGCCATCTCTGACTGCCTTGGCAATTCCGAGCGGAATACATGTCAGATATGTAATAAAGAAAGTCCACATGCCGAGACTGATTGATACCGGCAGCTTGTCAATGATCAACTCCATGACCGATCGGTTATGGAAATAGCTTTCACCAAAATCAAAAGTTAAATAGTTTTTCATCATGGAGAAGAAGCGCTCGTGAACGGGCTTGTCAAATCCGTATAATGCCCTGATCTCCTCCACATGCTCCGGATCCAGGCCATGTGCACCTCGATAAAGCCCCCGCGCACCTGTACTGGCCTCACCCTGGGCAGACTTTCCTTCGATCTGACTGACCAGTTGTTCAACCGGGCCTCCAGGAACAAACTGTGTCACCAGGAAGGTAATCAGCATGACGCCAATCAGTGTCGGGATCATCAATAACAGACGTTTTGAAATATAGGCAAACATGATAATTAACAGTAAATAGTTAACAGTGAATAGTTAACAGTGGACAGTAAAGCCAGCACTGTTGGTTTACGGCAATAATTGACCCAGCCAACACAACTGTTACTCCAGTGGCTGGTTTGAACTCGAAGACGCTGGATGCCCGCCTCCGCAGGCATGACGGCATTACTCTGAACGGCAATATGTTTTCGCTGCGATAAAATGTCATTTTTCACTATTCACTATTCACTATTCACTGCTCTTTAATATTATGAACCCGGATTACGCTTCGCTAATCCAGGCTACGCACTATTCACTATTCACTATTCACTGCTGTTCCGTGCAGACCAGGTCTTGAGCAGCCATGATAATGGTTCAAAATACAGCGGCAGCGTCTCAGGCATATTGAATTTATCGCGATAAGCTATTCGATGCGTATCTATGTACCAGTTCGGCACCAGGTATTCACCGTGCAATAATACCCGGTCGAGAGCATGTGCAGCGATGATAAGTTCCTCGCGATTTTCTGCATTGATTATTTTTTCGATCAGGGCATCGACCACTGGGTCGGATATACCCGGGAGATTACGCGAGCCTTCCATTGCGGCCGCCTGTGAATGAAACATGTTCATCAGCTCATTCCCAGGTGATACGGACTGCGGAAAACTGGTCACCACCATATCAAATTCAAATTTATCGAGCCTGCGTTTATAGAGTGAATCATCCACAGTTCGGTAATTCATGTCGATACCGAGTTTTTTCAAATTATGCGCGAAAGGTGCAAAAATCCGGTCAAACCCTTTCTGCACAAGCAGTACATCTATAACAAATGCTTCTCCCTGCGCATTCTTCAACACACCATCCTGCACGGTCCAGCCGGCTTCGACCAGCAGATCACGGGCTTTTTTCAGATTATCCCTTAGTGTAATTTCGGTATTTGTTGTCGGCGGAAGCCACTCCACTTCAAATACAGATGCTGGCAATTGCTCACGGTATTCATTCAGCAGCTCAAGTTCTTTTCCTTGCGGCAGTCCGGCTGAAGCCAGTTCGCTGTTACTGAAGTATGAGTCGCAACGTTCGTACTGGTTATAGAAAAGCTGGTTATTAGACCATTCAAAATCAAAAGCCAGGTCCAAAGCCTTGCGCACGCGTGCATCCTTGAATTTATCGCGACGTAGATTAATTGCAAATCCCTGCATGCCTGCATTATTGCTGTGTACCAGTTCGGTTTTCAGTATTTCACCGGAGTCATACTTGGGGCCAACATGAGAACGTGCCCAGCGTTTTGAATAGTTTTCAAAGAAGAAATCAAATTCACCTGCCTTGAAGGCTTCCAGTGCAATCGTTGAATCCTTGTAATATTTATAGGTTACTGTATCAAAGTTGTACATTCCCCTGCGCACCGGCAGGTCCTTTCCCCAGTAGTCAGGATTTCTGCGATAACGAATAAAACGACCGCGATCATAGTCATCAACCAGGTATGGACCCGTACTGATGGGAGGCACATCATCAACCTCATCAAATGGCTGCGAAGCCAGCCACTCCCTGGAGAAAATCGGTATTTCGCCGACAATCATGTGCAGCTCACGGTTCCTGTTTTTAAAATGGAAACGTATGGTCAAGTCATCGATTACCTCAGCTGATTCAACATCGCCGTAATACACCCTGAACTGCGGGTGCGCTGCCTTGCTCATCAGGGTATCAAAGGAGAATTTTACATCTTCAGCAGCAACAGGCTTGCCATTGGAAAAGCGTGCTGCAGGATTGATGTGAAATGTTACGGAGAGGTCATCATCTGCCAGGTAAAAATCTTCAGCCAGCAAGCCGTACATGCTGAAAGGCTCATCAAGGCTTTTCTCCAGCAGGCTTTCGAATACCAGTGAACCAAGTCCCTCTGCAGATATGCCCTTGAGCAGGTACGGATTGAGGCTGTCGAATGTACCCAGGCCATATAGCGTGATTTCACCACCTTTTTCTGCATCAGGCGAAACATAGTCGAAATACTTGAAGCCTGGTGGATACCTGGGCTCATAGCCCATTCCCATTGCAGGAACAGCCTGAACTTCAGATATCTGAAGCAGAATCAGAAAAAAGATCGATAAATTCTGAAATAAAACGCGTAACCAGCGCTGCATGATTTATATTATTGCTTTTCGCTGTATAATCCGCCTAACATTAGGCCGTCCAAGTTTACAGCACTTTTTAATTGGGGAGTAACCGATATGGGTTTTATGAGTGGCAAACGTGCACTTATATTCGGAGTTGCAAGTAATCGATCAATCGCATGGGGTATAGCGAAAGCCATGCATCGCGAGGGAGCCGAACTGGCATTTACATACATGGGCGAGCGCTTACGCGAACGTGTTGAGAAACTAGCCGGTGAATGCGACTCGGATATCGTCATACCCTGTGATGTTGAGAATGACGAAAATATCGAAGCAGTATTTGAACACCTGGATGATTACTGGGAATCACTGGACATCATCATTCATTCGGTCGCATTTGCTCCCAAGGAAATGCTCGAGGGTGATTATCTTGATAACCTGACTCGCGACGGTTTTAACCAGGCCCACGATATCAGCTCATATTCACTTGCTGCGATTGCCAAAGCCGGCCGTCATATGATGCAAAACCGCGAAGATGCATCGATCCTGACGCTGAGCTACCTCGGCGCCGTACGAGCATTCCCCGGCTACAATGTCATGGGACTGGCAAAAGCCAGCCTGGAAGCCAATGTGCGCTATCTGGCACACTCCTTGGGGCCTGAAGGTATTCGCGTAAATGCCATCTCGGCAGGTCCAATTAAAACCCTTGCCGCAAAAGGCATTTCAGGTTTCAACAAAATCCTCGAGCACGTCGAGCAAAGCGCCCCCCTGCACCGCAATGTCACTATCGATGAAGTTGGCAATACCGCCGCTTTCCTCTGTTCGAATCTCGCCAGCGGTATCACAGGTGAAGTGATCTATGTCGATGCCGGCTACCATACTGCCGGTCTCATGGGGAACACTAAAGAATAGTTTGGAGTTGGCAGTTGGCAGTTATTAGTTAGCTGCCAGCTGATTACTGACTTCTGCCAACTGTTAACTTTGTTTGTTCGCCTTCCAGACGGGCGATAGTCACTGCAGCAACCGAATCACTGAATACATTCACCGCTGTTCTGCACATATCCAGAATCCTGTCCACCACCAGAATCATACCGATCGCTTCAACCGGGAGCCCGATGGCAGCGAGAATAATTGTAATCGCGACCAGGCTGGCTGAGGGTATTCCTGCCACGCCGATCGAAGTCAGCAGTGCAATCAACACAATTGTGAACTGCGTGGTCACGTCTAATGACAGGCCATAGGCCTGTGCAATAAACATGGCGGCGACACATTCGTAAAGCGCCGTTCCATCCATATTCACGGTAGCACCAAGCGGCAAAGTGAAGCCACTCACCCTGTTGGAAACCCCAGCGCGGTTTTCAACACAGTCTATCGTTATTGGCAGAGTCGCAGATGATGAACTGGTGGAAAATGCAGTCAAAAGTGCCGGCATCATCGCCTTGAAATGGGCACCCGGACTGACCCTGGCGATAAACTTGAGAACTGAAGGCATCACCAGCAGAAGATGTATTGCCAGCGCAAGCAGCACAGTAAAAAAGAATACAGCCAGGGGTTTGAATGCATCCAGTCCTGAAGCCATCAATACCTTGGCCACCAGTGCAAATACACCGATTGGTGCAAACAGCATGACCCATTCAGTCATTTGCATCATTACATCGAGCAGGCCATTCCAGAAATTCTTCAGCGTCTCTCCCGGCTGTCCCTTGACTCGCGATATAAAGAAACCGAACAACAAGCTGAAAAATATGAGGCCCAGCATTTTCCCCTGTGCTGCGGCAGAGACGATATTTGGCGGGATCATGCGGATAAATACTTCCGCTAAATCACCTGTGCCCCTGCCTTCAACACGTTCGATAACATCATCAGTATCTGCAGAAAGACCAATCATCTCCCTGACAGGTTCACCATCAGCTATACCAGGTTGAAATATATTAACCACCAGCAGCCCGATAAGAATAGCGACCAGGCTGCTCGCAGCGTAATAAATGAGTGTCTTATAGCCAAGCCGCCCAAGTGTATCCGGCTGTATCTCCATCATGCCTACAATTATTGATGACATGATCAGTGGCACTATCAACATCTTCAACGCATTAAGAAATAGCGTGCCGATAAAATTTAAAACAGAAGTTAAGGAAATACCGAAAAGCGTTGTTGCGGGATCAGAAAAAATACCGACCAGGACAGCCAGTATCAATGCTATAAAGATCTGCCAATGCAGGGCCAAACGAAATATATTCACCATGCTTGAGCCAACAAATATAACAATTTA
Source organism: uncultured Thiotrichaceae bacterium (assembly GCA_964600755.1). GTDB lineage: Bacteria > Pseudomonadota > Gammaproteobacteria > SZUA-229 > SZUA-229 > JABDQW01. The sequence continues at coordinate 2,155 of CAZRKQ010000007.1, read as the reverse complement.
TTGAAGCAGGCTGGTATTACGCTGTATTTCAGCAGCATCTTTAATTGTAGTGAGAACAAAGTCGAAATCCGAATTCGCTACATCACTTTTACGTTGCTGCCTGACGGCATCAATTTGATCTTTTGCAATCTCAGTTGGTACCGTGACCTTGTCAATCAGTACAACAGCAATGTCACCAGAAATCATGTTAACCACCTGTACTGATGGTTTTCCGTCTTGCGGATATGGCATCTGGAACGCCGCATCAACAACCATTGGGTCGACTTTATTGACATCGGTACGTTTGATAGCACCATAACCTTCTACACGCTGGTTAGCCGTAATCACACTCTCTGCCGAGGTGCCCGAGACAATTTGATTCTTTGCCTCTTCAGCAGCAGCCATGGTTGTACCATGCGCGGCTTTCAGGCGCAGAATTTTCTCAATATCTGAGCTGACTTCCTCTAACGGTTTCTTACTGGCCGGCTCATGCTTAAGCAAACGTAATACTGCAACATGGTTCGGTGTTATCTCGACAATATCACTGTTCATACCGTCTTCAATTACTGCAGGTGAAAACGCAGCTGTACGGAATTTCTGGTTTTCAGTAATACCGGTTCCGGAATCCCGTGTGAATAATCCAGTCGTTTTTGGCTGTTTATTGACTGCATCAACAACAGCATCAAGACTGTCTGGATTTTCATATGCATTAACAGCCATATTTTCAGTCATGTCATAGAACATGCTACTGACAACATCCTGTTTAAGCTCCTGCTCGAACTCAGCGCGCATTTCTGCAAGGGTTTGCAGTTCGGGTGTGCGAATATTGTCAAGCTTGATCAGGTGCAAGCCGAACTGTGTTTCCACAATTTCACTGACTTCGCCCTGGTTCATTTTGAACAGTGCATCCTCAAATGGCTTGACCATCTCGCCTGTTGCTACCCAACCAAGATCACCGCCCTGTTTGGCTGAACCGGGATCTTCTGAATATTCACGCGCAAGCTCCTCGAATGACTCTCCATTATTCAACTTTTGCTGCAGCTCTTCGATGCGCGGCATTAATGCTTCCTTGCTTTTATCTTCTGAAGCGCCAAGCTGAATCAATATGTGCCGCGCCTTGCGCTCCTCTTTATTAAGCAGGCTCTGTTTGTAGTCATCATACATCTCTGCCAGTTTTTCTTCATCGACATTGATACTTTCCGCAAGCTCATCGCTGGTTATTTCAACATACTCAATACTGACGCTTTCAGGTGTCATGTATCTGTCAGCATTGCTGTTATAAAAATCTTCGATATCAAGATCAGTAACGACTATATCAGCTGAATTCGTATCAATACTAAACTTGATCAAACGCAATTCACGCTCCTGTTGCTCTAGCGCTGTAAGCTGACGCGCTTCCTCATCGGTCAATATTGCTGACGCAACCAATGCATTCCGTTTCTGCAATACACGTAGTTCATTTCTCAGCATGGATTCATACTGACTAATTGTCATGCCATTTGAAGCCACGATGTTTTCAAAATAATCTCTGTCGAACTTTCCTTCGCGGGTAAATAAAGTTGTAATGTTTCGTTTCAAATTTGTATCAGAAATCCTGTATCCGGATGAATAACTGTTTTCCTCCAGAACTACAGCATTAATAAGTTGATCAAGGACCTGAGATTTAATTTGTTCATTGGAGAATGGCAGACTGCTGCCAAACTGTTGATTCAATCTGGCGAGCTGATTTGAGTAGGCATTCTCAAACTGATATACAGGTATTTCCTCTCCATTCACGACTGCGGCAAATTGTTTACCGCCACCACCCAGGTACGATTCAATTCCCCAAAATGCAAAAGGGATAGTGATCAAAATGATGACCAATGCGCCTAACCAGCCCTTGATGCGATCGTTGATAGCCTGCAGCATGATTCAGATTGCTCTTGTTATTGTGTGGATTGTGTACGGATTATACAGATTGTATCAAACAGCAGAAACCACGCGAGTTATCCATACAAAGAAAACTCGTATATGCGTGGTTTGCTGATTGAAATATTTGGCGGAGCGGACGGGACTCGAACCCGCGACCCCCGGCGTGACAGGCCGGTATTCTAACCAGCTGAACTACCGCTCCAATTGGTGGGTGCTGAGGGGATCGAACCCCCGACATTCGCCTTGTAAGGGCGACGCTCTACCA
>CAZRKQ010000006.1:0-31125 GCA_964600755.1 uncultured Thiotrichaceae bacterium | reverse complement strand
CATTTCCTCTACAATGAGGAACTTGCCGTCTTTTTCAGCGATCGCCGCTACCGTGACATGTGGCTTCCAGATCATTACAGTAGATTTCCATTTCGTTTGGTACGTATTCGCTTGGAGCGTTGTTTTTTTACGGCGTAAATCCAGATTTGGCTGACGGTGAAATAACCGATAATACTACTGCTTGTCGCCATGATAAAACAACCGGTTAAAAATGGCTTCCAGCTGCTGGCAAGTTCATAGCTCAGCCAATCGAAGCTAAGCTGGAACTCAAACTCCTGTGGCGGCTCGCCAATCACCCAGGTGCCGACCAGGTAGGCAAAATAGAACATCGGCGTGATGGTTACAGGATTGGAGATCCACACCAGCACGACTGACAGTGCCAGGTTAGTGCGGAACAGAATTGCTGCGCCCGCAGCCAGAACCATCTGTAATGGTATCGGGACCCAGGCGCAGAACAGGCCGACTGCGAAAGCGCCCGCCACAGATCGCCTGTTGATGTGCCATAAATTCGCTTCATGCAGTACATCGCCAAATATCCGGAGGTGTTTATGTTGCTTTACCTCGGCATGGCTTGGCATGAAGCGTTTGAAGAATTTGCGCGGCATCAGGTCGGTCTTGGTGGTAGTTGTAGCGGCATCCCATGTTACTGTTTGAATCAGGATGTGATCTAAATTAAATCAGCGTAAATTATGGTCCTAAATCCGGTTATTGGCAAACTCACTGTAGCAATTAGCTAACTGACATATAGTCACAGGAACAGGGAATGTTTCTTTTAGCAATATCATTTCTGGCGGGTATTCTCAGCCTCAATCTTTTCTCTGAATTGCCGGGAAATATCATATATGTTGCATTTTTTGTGGCAATAACGATCTGTTATTTCAAAACAGTCAAATCATTCTCAAAAGTCTATTTTTCAATAGCTATCTTTGTATGCGGAATTTGCTGGGCACAGATACACGCCGCCAGTTATCTCAAGCACGTGCTTGCCGAGAAACTTGCAGGTGAAGACATTGCCATCACAGGGTATATAAGTAGCATTCCGCTTACGGCTGAGACGGTGCAGCGCTTTATTGTGGAAGTTGAGGCGTTTAACGCTCACGAATATACGGGGCCGATACCTGAACGGCTAAAGCTGAGCTGGTACTACGGCGAGCCCGTGCGTGCCGGTGAAACATGGCAGTTTATCGTGCGTCTGAAACCACCGCATGGTTTCATGAACCCTGGCGGGTTTGATTATGAAGCCTGGCTGTTTCAAAACGGCATCAATGCTACTGGCTATATTCGTGAAAGTGCAGAGAATCGAAAAATACAGCCGGCTGTATTATTTGATGACACGGCTACCAGGCAACTCATTGCGGAAAACATCAGCACAATTCTTCATGACTCGGCCTTCACAGGATTTGTTGCCGCGCTGGCAGTAGGCGATCGTTCGGGAATCGACGCTCAACAATGGCAGGTGCTGATAAATACAGGCACCAATCATTTAATGGCAATTTCCGGACTGCATATCGGCCTTGCCGCCGCATTTGGCTACTGGTTGTGCCGGCGGCTGCTACCAGCCCGTATTATGCACATTATCCCCGCACAACATGCAGCAATGATTTGTGCTGTCATCATTGCCCTGATTTATGCAATGCTGGCCGGTTTTGCCATTCCGACACAAAGAGCCCTGCTGATGTTGACATGTGTCGCTGGTGCATCGTTGCTCAGGCGGACGACACGCCCCATGGATGTGCTTTTTCTTGCATTGATGCTGGTGCTGCTGTGGGATCCGGCGTCAGTTATGTCCGCCGGCTTCTGGTTCTCTTTTGTTGCCGTCGCAGTCATTTTTCATGTGCTTACAGGCCGCATGGCTCAATCTCGCTGGTTGAAATGGGGATGGATGCAGATCGTTATCGCGCTGGCATTGTTTCCCATATCATTGTTTCTGTTTCAACAAACCTCGCTGGTTTCTCCGCTGGCGAATTTATTCATGGTGCCGTATGTCAGTTTACTGGTGGTGCCGCTTATTCTGCTGGGCTTGCTGATGTTGCCATTATCAGACGTTGCCGCTGCTGTGCTGTTCAGGGCAGCGGACTACTTGTTTCAGTTCATCTGGCCGCTGTTGCAGTGGCTGTCCGAGTTTCCATATTCACACTGGCTAAAGGCCCAACCCGGTATCCTGATGACAATCCTGGCACTGCTGGGGGTGGGTATTATGCTTGCACCACGCATTCATTACTGGCGCGCTGCGGGAATATTGCTGTTGCTACCGGCAATTACATGGCAACCGCAGACGCCGGAACCCGGCGCTTATGAGCTGAATGTACTCGATGTCGGACAGGGGCTGGCAATTGTGGTCAGGACGCATTCTCGCACCCTGGTATACGACACAGGTGCACGATTCAGCGACCGACTGAATGCCGGTGAAGCCGTTCTGAGGCCTTTTCTTACACACGAGGGCATTGAAAAGATTGATCTGCTGATGATCAGCCACGGTGATGGTGATCATATCGGTGGTGCGGCATCTTTGCTCGGTGCTTATCCGCAAACGCCGCTATTGGGTCAGGGTATCGAAGAGTTATCTGCGGCTTCCAGTAATCATTGCCAGGCCGGTCAGATGTGGGTATGGGACGGGGTCGTCTTTACAGTATTGCACCCGGATGGTGCGAGTTACAAAGCGACAAATAATCGCTCATGTGTGCTCAAAATCGAAGGCAGGGGTGGGTCGGTACTGATTGCCGGTGATATTGAAAAAAAGGTTGAAAACAGGCTGCTACAACGGGGCCGGGAGATATTATCGGCAAATATACTGATTGCGCCGCACCACGGCAGTAAAAGTTCATCCACCTTGAATTTTGTCAATGCGGTATCGCCAGAAATCGTCATTTTTGCTGCTGGCTACCGTAATCGCTACCAGTTTCCACATAATGAGATTATTGATCGTTACTCCCGGCGAGGTGCGAAAATGCATATGACCGGCGATGCAGGTGCGATCAGGGTCGTTGTTGATCCATGGCAGGGAATTGCCGATGTGGAAAGCTACCGGGCAAGCCACAAAAAATACTGGAATCATATGCCGCCGAAGCTTCGCCAAGATGGCTAATTTCAAGTATCATAGGCCGCTGTACGGGCCTTGCCCGCTGATAACAATAAACATAATGAAAACAGGTGGGATGTGTTTGAGTTGGTGAAATCCGGCGGCTGGCTGATGCTGCCAATAATTCTCTGTTCTGTTATTTCTATTTCAATCATAGTCGAACGATTCTGGAGCCTGCAGCGTGAAAAGGTGCTGCCCAAACACCTGGTTGCATCGGTCTGGCACATGATCAAGACTGGCAGGCTGGAGGCCTCGAAACTTGAGGAGGTTGGCAAGCAGTCTGCGCTTGGCAAGGTGCTTACCGCCGGGATTAGAAACAGGCAATACAAGCGCGAGCGCATCAAGGAGAGTATTGAAGAACGTGGTCGTGAAGTTGTGCATGACCTGGAGCGTTTCCTCAACCCGCTGGGTACCATTGCTTCGATTTCGCCTTTACTGGGCTTGCTAGGTACTGTCGTTGGTATGATCAAGGTTTTTACGGCTATTACAACACACGGTGTTGGCAATCCTGCCGTGCTGGCCAATGGTATTTCTCAGGCAATGATAACAACCGCTGCGGGACTGTCGGTTGCCATCGTAAGCCTGATTTTCTATCGCTATTTCAGGCGACGTGTTGATACCATCGTAGTAGAGATAGAGCGTGAAGCGATCAAGATGGTTGATGTCATCCACAAAAACCGGGACGACTAAGCATGAATCTTCGGCCAGACAGAAGGGATGAAAGAGTAGATGTCAATCTGACGCCATTGATCGATGTGGTATTTTTGTTGTTGATCTTTTTCATGGTGTCAACGACCTTTGATCGCCATGCAAAACTAAAAGTCGAGCTGCCGGAAGCAAGTGCCAGTAAGGAACAGCAAGTGGAACAGCAAGTCGTTCTATCGATTGATGCAAAAGGCAATTACTTTATAAATGACCGCCAGGTTGTCAATACAACGCTGGAAACATTGAAGAGCGCCCTGCAAAAAACAATAGCGGATAAAAAAGATGTGTCGCTGGTATTAAGGGCAGATGCCAAAACACCCCACCAATCCGTTGTCAGGGCAATGGATGCAGCTTCACAACTAGGGTTAACACGACTTTCTATTGCAACAATTGAAAGTAAATAAAGCAATTTATATCCAGTGATGAGCACGCACCAGGACGAACATACAGACGTGGGGCAATATTACAGGCGCCTGCTCGCACTTGCTTTTGTTCACTGGAAGATTTTTTCAGTCTCAATCATCGGTATGATACTTGTGGCCGGCACGGACACTGCTCTTGCTGCCTATATGAAGCCATTAATGGATGATGGTTTTGTAAGCCGGGACCTGGAAACAATACGCCAGCTCCCCTTGATACTTATCGGGATCTTTCTCGTACGCGTGTTTGCGATATTTATATCCATGTATTGCATCAGCTGGGTTGGACGAAAAGTAATCATGGTGTTGCGTGAGAGAATGTTCAGAAAACTTCTGCTGTTACCCAAGGATTTCTATGACAATGCGACCAGTGGCGAAATAATTTCCAAATTTACATTTGATGTTGAACAGGTTGCCAATGCGGCAACCAAGGCAATAACCATAATCGTTCGTGACACGTTTACGGTGATTGGCATATTGGCGTGGATGTTCTATCTGAGCGTTCCACTGACACTGGTAATGCTTACAACAGGACCATTGATTGCATTACTCGTCAGTTTTGTAACAAAGAAATTCAGAAAACTGAGCAAGCGGATTCAAAGCAGTATAGGTGATGTTTCCAGGATCGTTGAAGAGTCGATCAAGGCCCAAATCGTCGTCAAAGTCTTCGGTGGACGTGATTACGAGGAATCACAATTCGAAATAATCAATGACCAGAACCGTCGCCAGAACATGCGCATGATTGCAACGCAGGCACTGAGCACACCAGTCATTCGTTTGATTGTTGGAATCGGACTGGCAGTAATCATATACCTCGTCACCAAAGATGATTCGATGAGCATTATTACTCCTGGTACATTTGTTTCCTACATGGCTTCACTTATCTTTTTGTTCGGCCCAGTTAAGCGATTGGCTGATGTAAACGTTGATCTGCAACGAGGAATTGCTGCCGCAGAAAGTGTATTCAAGCTGACTGACCTGGAAAGTGAGCAGGACAATGGCACCTATAGTGCCGAGCGCGTCAGGGGAGACATAGAGTACAGGCATGTTGGATTTCGATACAGCAGCGCCAGGGAAGCAGCACTGGTTGATATTAATCTTGATATCAAAGCCGGGCAGACGATTGCTTTTGTAGGCAGGTCTGGCAGCGGTAAATCGACATTACTAAACTTGCTGCCACGTTTGTATGATGTAAATGAAGGCCTGGTCACGCTTGACGGTCATGACATTCGTGATTTCAAACTCGACAACCTGCGCAGACATATAGCCTTTGTCGGTCAGGATGTAGTTCTTTTTAATGATACTGTTGCGCATAATATTGCATATGGATCAATGCGTGACACTGATATAAACCAGGTTGAACTGGCCGCTAAATCAGCCTATGCCGATGAATTTATCAGCGAACTCAAACATGGCTACCAGACAATCGTTGGTGAACGTGGCTTGATGCTCTCGGGTGGTCAGCGTCAACGTATCGCCATTGCCAGGGCACTGCTTGCGAACTCTCCGGTATTGATACTGGATGAAGCAACTTCGGCGCTTGATACAGAATCTGAAAGATTCATCCAGTCTTCACTGGAAGAACTGATGAAGAACCGCACTACACTGGTTATCGCGCATCGACTTTCAACTATTGAGAACGCGGACAACATCATTGTGCTGGATGCAGGGAGAATTGTTGAGACTGGTACACATCAGCAACTACTCGACAAGGACGGACATTATGCTGCACTGTACCAGATGCAGTTTGAAAATCAGGCCTGATGAGAAGACTGGATTATTACTGGTATAGCCAGAATCCTGTGGCCTGGGCATTGCTGCCGTTGTCCTGGCTTTTTTGCGCGATAGCGGTACTGCGTCGTTTCATGTATATAAACGGCCTGCTGCCAGGGTATGCCGTACCTGTACCAGTGATCATTGTGGGTAATATTACTGTAGGTGGTACAGGTAAAACACCGTTATTAATAGGCTTGTGTGAATATCTGATTCGACATGGATATAAACCCGGGGTTGTTAGCCGCGGATATGGCGCGACTATAAGCGGTGAATACTCGGTTTCAGCTAATGATGATGCTGCTACTTGCGGAGATGAACCCCTGCTGATTCAGCAGCGCACCGGTTGCCCTGTCATTATTGGCCGGGACAGGGTCGCTGCAGCAAAAAAGTTATTGGCCGAGAATGACTGTAATATCATTCTCAGTGATGATGGTATGCAGCATTATCGACTGAAAAGAGATATCGAAATTGCTGTGGTTGATATACAAAGAGGATTTGGCAACGGATTTTGTCTTCGGCTGGCCCATTACGCGAACCCGAAGCCAGACTGGGTAAAGTAAACATGGTTGTTTATCATGGAGCCTCTGACGATAAATATCATTACTCTCTTGAATTTGGGGAAGCAGTTAACCTGCTGACAGGTGAGAAAAGACAATTAGAATCGTTTTCATCTGGAATAGTTCATGCGGTTGCCGGTATTGGCCACCCTGAGAGATTCTTTAATCAATTGCGATCACTTGGGCTGGAAGTTGTCGAACATGCCTTTCCAGATCATTATGTATATACAACCAGTGATATTGATTTTGCTGATGATTCGCCGATACTGACGACGGAAAAAGATGCAGTAAAATGCAAGCATTTACAACCAGCTATGAAAACTGGCTCTACAATTGAAAATATATGGGCTGTGCCAGTGAGTGCAAATATATCAGAACAGCTTGGCTTCGATTTGATTGAGCTAGTCAAGCAGTACTGATGAATAAAAAACTGATAAATATCCTGGTTTGCCCGGTTTGCAAAGGAAAGCTTCATTACAATAAAAAAAATGCTGAGCTTGTATGCAACGAGGACAATCTTGCATTTCCGATTCGTAACGGAGTGCCAATTTTGCTTGAAATGGATGCTAGACAACTCACACCAGAAAATAAATAGTCTACAATTCAACTGACCAGATTGACCGTATAATGACTGACGAATTCAAAATTGTAATTCCTGCCCGCTATAAATCCAGCCGCTTTCCTGGAAAGCCGCTGGCGGATATTCATGGCAAGCCAATGATCCAGCGTGTTTACGAAGCAGCAGTGGACGCGGGTGCCAGTGAGATAGTCATTGCCACCGACAGCACCATGATCGGCATGGCGGCAGAAGAATTCGGTGCCACTGTGTGTATGACGCTTGAAGAGCATGAATCCGGAACCGACCGTTTATGCGAGGTCGTTGAAAAGCTCCAATGGGAAGAAGATACCGTTGTGGTCAATCTACAGGGCGATGAGCCGCTAACACCGCCTGCAATCATTAACCAGGTTGCTGTAAACCTGATAAGAAATAAAGCTGCTGGTTGTGCCACGCTCTATACCGGTCTTTCACAAGAAGAAGCCAGTGATCCGAACATAGTCAAAGTGGTTGTTGATAGAAATGAATTCGCCATGTATTTCAGCCGGTCAGTCATTCCCTATATACGCGACGCCGATGATGCAGCAACCAAAGAGCTTATATATAAGAGGCATATTGGTCTGTATGCATATAAAGTTCAGTTGCTTAACAAGTTTCAGACAATGGAACCCTGTGAACTTGAACAGGCTGAGAAACTCGAACAACTCAGGTTAATGTGGTATGGAGTGAAAATCCACCTTGCACAGGCGAGTTCAATTCCCGGGCATGGAGTAGATACACCGGAAGATCTCGAGAGAGTCAAGGCCGCAGTCGCGCCTGATTTTTAAAGCATATCATTGGTGTAGTAATTCAAGTGTATTAGCCAGAATCTAAGCTGATAAACAGTGCTGTATCTACTCAAACCATGATCTTACAGACAGGGCGATCAGGTTCGGCCATAAAGAACAAATCATTGATATATTCTCTCGCAAAGGCGCCAAGATCGCAAAGAAAGATGAAAAATATATGATTTTAGGTATTAATTATACATGCTACCTTTGCGCTCTTTGCGCCTTTGCGAGAATAAAAGACCTTAAACATCTTCTATGGATTAGTTTCAGAAATACGGAATCTGACAGTGACTGTCAGTTCAAGCCTGAACTACTACAACTAGAGATATACTGACGTGAGTAAAGACCTGTCACTGTTTGCCACCTGCCCAAAAGGCGTGGAAGACTTGCTTGCTGTAGAGTGTGAACAGCAGGGTTTGACTGGCGTCAGCACAACACATGGTGGTGTTTATTGCCAGGGTGACCTTAAAAATGCCTACAGACTCTGTTTATGGTCAAGGGTGGCGAGCAGGGTATTAGTAAAATTGCACACATTTCCCGTGTCCAGTTACGATGATCTTTACCAGGGTGTTCAGACAATTGACTGGGATTCCCATTTGAACATCGATGGCAGCTTTGCCATCGATGTTAATACCGCGCACCAGGAAATCAATAACAGTCATTTTGCGACACTGAAGATAAAAGACGCAATTGCCGATCAGTTCAAGCAGAAGTTCAGCCTGCGGCCGGATGTTAAACGTGACAGGCCGGATGTACGCATCAATGCCTATATCGACAGGCAAAACTGCACACTGTACCTGGACCTGTCCGGTGAACCGCTGCATAAGCGCGGATACCGTCTACAGGCAGGCACAGCGCCACTGAAAGAAAATCTCGCAGCGGCAATTTTATTACGTGCCCACTGGCCGCAATTGGCTATGGAAAACAGGCCGCTGATTGACCCGCTTTGTGGTTCTGCAACACTGCTGCTGGAAGCAGCATACATGGCGGCCGGGATGGCACCTGGCCTGCTGCGCGACTATTTCGGTTTTATCAGGTGGAAACAGCACGAAGCTGGCATCTGGAATCAACTGCTCAGTGAAGCCAGGGCGAATACCGCGACAAACATAAGCAAGCTTCCCAGGCTAATTGGCATTGAGAAGTCCTACAAGGTAGCCAATATCGCCAGGGCAAACATCAAGGCAGCCGGATTAGAAGACAAGATTGAGATCAAGCAGGCTGATTCAGTAGATGTTATTGCAGATTTACCCGGTGTTACGGGATTGATTGTAGCCAATCCGCCGTATGGAAAGCGTATTGGCGAGATCAAGGAACTGAAGCGCCTTTATTATGATCTTGGACAGAAACTCAAAAGCAGCTTTCCGGGCTGGAATATTGCGTTATTTACCGCCAGTCATGAACTGGCCAAATTTTTTGGCTTACGCGCTCATCACAAAAACACTTTATACAATGGCCCGCTGAAGTGTACGCTGTATCAGTATCGAATACGTGATGCGGAAACTTTGCCGGCACAAGCTGATGTAGCAAGCAGAGAGTCGTCATCAAGTGAAGATATCGAGATGTTCGCCAACCGGCTGGCTAAAAATATAAAACACCTGTCGAGATGGATACGCAAGGAAAATATCAGCTGTTACCGTGTTTATGATGCTGACATACCGCAATATGCCATTGCTATAGATATCTATGAAGGCTGGATTCATGTGCAGGAATATGAGCCGCCTAAAACGGTAGATTCAGTACAGGCTTTTATACGGCTAAACGATGCATTAGATGCAATTTCGAGTATTTTTCAAACCGACAAAAGTAAAATTGTGCTGAAAACAAGGAAAAAACAAAGCGGATCTGAACAGTATGCGCGTCAGAATGAAGCAGGTGATACACTGATTGCGCATGAATACGGGCTCAAGTTTAAAATAAACCTGAAAGACTATCTTGATACCGGGCTGTTCCCGGACCATCGTCTTACACGAAAGTTGATTTCCAGGATTTCAGCAAATAAATCTTTCCTCAACCTGTTTGCCTATACCGGGACTGCAACCGTATATGCTGCTGCCGGCGGTGCCAGTTCATCGACAACTGTTGATATGTCCAATACCTACCTTAAATGGGCGCAGGAAAATCTTGAATTAAACAGCCTGGCAGGCAAACAGCACGAGTTTATTCGCGAGGATTGTATCAAGTGGCTGACTGGTGCAGAAAAAGAAGGAAGGCGCTATCAACTGATTTTTCTTGATCCGCCTACTTTCTCCAATTCAAAACGTATGGAACACACGCTTGATATCAAAAGAGACCATGTTGACTTGATAAAACAGACAATGACGATACTTGATGATGGCGGAGTTCTGATCTTTTCCTGTAATGCTCACGGCTTCAAACTTGATGGCAAGCAGCTCGAACAGTATTCGATACGTGATATCACACGTATGACGACATCAGAGGATTATCGAAGAAAACCGGCGCACGCGTGCTGGTGCCTGGCCAGCGAGGCCGACAAGTTAGCAAACTGCAAGTTGTAATTATTGGCCTCAGGCCTGGCAGAATGCTAAGCAGTGCCAGCAGTCGCTTTGGCGGCTGCCCCTGGCGCAGTCAAGAGCAGGGTATTTATGAACCTGTCTTCCAGATCAATTCTTGTAGCCAGCTCTTCACCGAGTTTTGTAAGCTGCTCGGGTAACTGTTTCAGTACCTCTGGATTGAAATCATCAGATGTATCGTACAGATCATTAAATGCGACCGCTACCGCGGTTGTTTCCGAAATCCTGTCAAAAACCTGGTCGGCAAGTTGCACAATTTCCGAGCGGCGTTCTTCCTTTTCCTCGATACGACGGTAAATTTCAAAGTGGCCTGTCGCTAGATAATCAACCAGATCCTGACAAAACTCCTGCAATAACTCCAGGGTTTCTTCATTGTTTTCCGGATTCTGGTCGGCATGACTTGCCAGGCTGTAATACTGTGACAGCACGTTATTACGCTCAGCAATCAGCTGTTTGATTTCTTTCCTGGTGCGCGCGCGGCGATCAGGTGGCGGTTGTTTTGTAGCCGTGTTCATCTAATCAGGCTCCCTCACAATTAATAATTTTTTTTCAGTTAATAACTTATTGTAAAAGCATTCTTCTAACGACATATTTACCGACTTGGTTACATTAAATCAAGTACTCAAATGTGTGGTTAATTTTTATTTATACATAAAAAATGCATCTTACTAGAATTCACCGAAATAGTCTTTACTAACTAACTGATTAAAATAATCTTCAAAAAACAGGCGTTGTTCAAATACAGTAAATAAGTATTTATTAATATAATAAAATCAAGTAATTTATTCCATGTTGCAGGGTATATATTCTGCATGACAACTGGAAAAAGCAGATATTTCATCTAAATTAAGTGTTGTATGTACTTCAGAAAAAAGGTTTTTTCTGAAGTACATACAACATTATTTTATACATATTCTAATTGAGGTGGGAGCATGAGCGAAAAAGTTGGTCGCCCTGAAGATGATATTACCGAAATCACTTTATCTTCAGTTTTTGATGACGACACCCATTTAAAGCCGGAACATGTCAATATCTTGTATGCTCAGGAACAGAAGTTTAAGGGAGTAAGACGCACCTTCAAAATCTTCAACGATAAACATTTATACTACACACTGAAGTCATTCAGGCATAAAGACAACAAACAACATCGCATTAACCTGAGCTATGTAAATATCCAGCCTGAAAGAGAATGTTCAGTTGCCTGGAAATGGCTCAGTACCGCATTTGCTACCATCGTATGGTCAATGCTCTTGTTCTATGTTGGTCTGTTTACACAATATAAAGCTGACTACATCGTGATAGTCGCTGTGTTGTTGGGTACTTTCAGCATGATCTCAATGTTGATTTTTTATTACCGGACACAGGACAAACTGATATACAGGAGTTTTGTCGGCAACGTGCCACTGTTTGAGGTGTCTAATCACAAGTCCGGGAACAAAGACTTTGATTTTTTCATGGTAAAACTGAAGCAGCATATCCAGTCAGCCCAGCAGAAACTGTCTATGCATGAGCGCCTGGTGGGCGAATTAAAGGATTTGAGGCGCATCAGGGATGAGGGCAAGATTAGCAATGAGCACTATGAATCAGCCAGGAACATAATCTTCAAGCACGAGGCTTACCAGACTAAACAGGATACATAGTCTGTACATATACCCTGGTGTCGCTATTATAAGCTTTAGAGGGTATATAAATGACAAAGCCAAATAAACTAAGAAGGCATATTTTGCGACTGACCGGCCTGTTTGGTGCCGGTCTGGCTGCGAAGGCTGTGCACGCGCACCATACCGAAACACATTTCGACGACTCATCACCTCACATGCTGGTATACCAGTGTAACAGCGCTGATCATGAGTACCTTGATCATATACTGTTTTCATGTGGTGAAATGTTACGTAAATACGGTGATGATATTGAACTGGTTGTAGCTGCGTTCGGACCAGGCATACATTTGCTGGGTAAAAGGCCTGGCAGGTCGATAAGTCATCGCCAGCAGGAACGCGCCGGCTCATTGAGTGATTATGGTGTTGCGTTCCATGCTTGTGGCAATACCATGAAATCACTTGGCTGGACAGAAAAGGACCTGCTTGAATTCGCCCGGGTGGTTCCCATTGGGGTCGATGACATTATGCAGCTGCAGGAAAAGGGATTTGCTTACCTGAGCTGGTAACCAGCTCAGCTGTCTTATACGACTACTATCTGGCTAGTGGCAATAGAAGGTTTACCGCAGAGGCGCTGAGACGCAGAGAAATAACAGGTTTTTTGTCAATTGCGGTTCACAGCACCAGGCTTGATAAAATATTGTTGCTAAGGGATAAATAGGCAATGCTGTCGTCTTACACCAAGCTAATCCACTCTGGAATCACACCTATACAAAGCTTTTCTCTGCGCCTCAGCGCCTCTGCGGTTTATCCTGGTTCGTGACTGGTACTGCTTGCAATAGCGGCGAAAAAGCGTTCTGCCTTGCTGGGTGCGGTGTGCCATTCGATGCCTGCCTGTTGAAACAATTCGACCAGTGCTGCTTCAATCCGTGCAGCATCATTCTGTTCAGTGATCTCAATTTCAAATTCATGCTCTATACTGCCATCTGGAAAAGTACTGGTATCAAGTTCAAACTCCAGATTGTCGCTGGTATTTGTATTAGCTAGCGTGACAGGCGGTAGATGGATGCGTACATTACTGAACTCACCGATGTGAACCAGACCTTGATCGTTGCAGGCACTATTTATCATTGTCAATATGGACGCTGACCTGCCGTTGAAGTGCTCGCTGATTACCTGTTGAGGAGAAATCCTGCCATGCAATAAATCCTCAGCAGCCTGTTGAGGTATAACAACTTCTTCCTCAACGCGGTTTGAAAGAACGCTGTTTTCTTGCTGCTGTGATTCCTGTTCACCTTTTATAGTCAGGATGTTTTTCTGCTTTTCTTCACGAAGCCTGATGACGAAATGTTTATTATGCAGGCAGAGTGCCTGGCTGTCGAAGAAGTGGTTGATCTGCGTGACGCCTGTTGTCAGTATGGATTCTGGTAACTGCAGATGCTTGATCAGTTGTTTGAATGCCTGTATGCCAGGCACGGCGAATTTAAATTCGATTTCCCTGGTGTGGTGTGACACTTGCACTGCTATAAAAGAGATTATTTTTCAGCTGTAATGTAACAAACCCAGCTGGGATCAGCGTCACCGTGGAGTGATGGGGAGTATTTCCCGTTACCTTCTCCTGATTCCTCATCAGTACCTTCCCAATAAACAGTTATTTTGGAAAAGCCGGCTTCTTCAAGCAGTTCCCTGATCTCAGGCAAAGTCCATAAGCGCCATTCATAGGTGAAAGCCTTCTTCATACGGGATTTGTCCGGGAAGTGAAAATGGATGTGACAGGTCATATCACCCGTTATTGGATTATATGATTCCTGTTCCCAGACGTATGTAAATCCTTTATGTTTGGTCTTCTCCTTGGTTTCAGCATAAGCCTCGTAGCCACCGAATGCATCTAAAAAGAAGACGCCATCATCAGCCAGTGATTTCTTTACACTTTTGAAATAACTTTTGAGAATATCCCTTTTCTTGAACAGCTGATAGCTGAAATTCATCGCCAGGATTACCTGCGCAGGCTTTGTTTTGGCCTTCATTACATCATCCTGGACCAGGGTGATACGCTTTCTGGCTTCAGATTTCAATTTGCCGAGATTGTGCTTTTTCCCCCATGCCAGTACCTCGGGATCAATATCGACGCCAAAAGCCCTGTTTTTGTCTCTTTTGCGCACCCATTCACAGCACATATTTGCGGTGCCGCAAAAATCTTCTCTCAGCACACGTGCGTTATAACCGCGGATATCCCGGAAGGTCTTGTTAATAAAGGCGTACTCATGAGAAACGTCCTGCACAGATAATTCATATAGCGCATGCCTGTCGGCCTTGACACTCATACCACCATCCCTGGAATGCTTTCGTTTGTGACTTTTATGTTTATTTTTGGCGAATTTCATGCGCGAGAATATTCCATAGAGATTTTATTGAAAATCGGCTGTGACTTGATTTATTTCATATAAATCAGTGCTTTTTGATTTGTATCATGTTTTGATTAGTATCATTGAAAATGTGTCACAAAAGGATCAAACTTTGTATTTAAGCTATATTTTATAGTTATAGCATATGAAAAGAGTTAATTTAATTATGTCAAACATACCAGAGTCAGAAAACAAGGCGTCAGACAAGGGGTCTCTGAGCACTATTGATTTTCCTTCGGGCAGAGCTGCAGTATTCGACAACAGAGCTGAGGTTGAGGTAGAGCAGCGCGTTGCCGCGCAAGAAGTCGATTTCGACGACCCTGAGCTCTACCTGAACCGTGAGCTCACCTGGCTGGCGTTCAACGCCCGTGTGTTGAGCATGGCTGATGATCCTAATACACCCTTGCTGGAGCGTGTCAAGTACCTGGCCATCATCAGCAATAACCTTGACGAGTTTCAGATGAAGCGTATTGGTGGTCTGAAGCAACAGGTGGCGGCCGGTATCCGTGAATTAACCATTGATGGCAGAACGCCTGCTGAGCAGATCGCAGAATGCCAGGTAAAAGTCAGGGAACTGCACGACGAACAGAACCGGATTTTGCGTGAAGTTCTTGTGTTGTTAGCAGAGAAGGAAATCAGGGTGGTTAAGTACAAATCACTGTCGGCAGAGCAGGAAGCAGCTCAACGAAAAAATTTCATCGAGAACATTTTCCCCTTGTTGACACCATTGGCTATGGATCCTGGTCATCCCTTTCCGTTCATATCCAACCTGGCGCTGAATCTGCTTGTCACGCTGCGGCATAAAGGCGGCAGCGTTTCTCACATCGCACGAATAAAGGTTCCTGTCTCCAGGGATATCGCGCCGCGTTTCATCCAGGTGAGTGATGATTACACATTTGTGACGCTGGATGATGTTGTGGCTAATAATCTAGACCTGCTGTTCCCGGGCATGGAAATCATATCTTGCGAGCTGTTCAGGGTGACGCGAAATGCTATCGTTGAAACGGACGAAGAAGAAGCTGATGACTTGCTGGTAATGATTGAATCTGAGCTGCGGCACCGTCATTTCGCACCGATTGTCCGCCTGCAGATAGGAAAAGGCATGAATCCGACGCACAGGGGTATGCTGGCGGCGGAGCTCGGCCTTGATGAAGAAAACGATGTGTACGAAGTCGAGGAAATCATGGGGATGCGCGATCTGTTTGAAATCGCATCGCTGGACATTCCTGAATTACACGATCCAACACATAAACCTATTGACCATACGCGCCTGGCACATGACTCACGCAATATTTTTCATATTATCCGCGAGCGTGGCTCCTTGCTGTTCCAGTATCCGTATGAGTCGTTCAATACCAGCGTCGAGCGTTTTTTAAGAACGGCAAGTACAGATCCTAAAGTTCTCGCAATCAAGATGACCCTGTACCGCACATCTGCTGAAGGCACTATTATTGATTCACTGGTGCAAGCGTCCAGAAATGGCAAACAGGTTGCCGTCTTGATCGAACTAAAGGCGCGTTTTGATGAAGCGGCCAATATAGGCTGGGCGCGAAGGCTTGAGCAGGCCGGTATACATGTTACCTACGGTGTTATTGGCTTGAAAACACACAGTAAAGTCATTTTGGTCGTACGCAAGGATTACAATAAATTGCGCCGCTATGCCCATATTGGTACAGGAAATTATCATTCAGGTACAGCACGCCTGTACAGCGATCTGGGTTTGCTGACGTGTGATGAGGATATCGCTCAGGACCTCACCGAACTGTTTAATTATCTGACGGGTTATTCGCCGCCACCGACATATCGCAAGATTCTGGCGGCGCCTTATACCTTGAAAAAGGCGCTGTTGAAAAAGATCGAACGGGAGCAGGCACTGCACTCGGAACAGTCACCCGGGCTAATTCAGTTCAAGATGAATGCACTGGAAGATGTAGATATTACTCGTGCCTTATATAAAGCTGCACAAGCCGGTGTCAAAATAGACCTTATCGTAAGGGATACATGCCGCATGCGTACCGGCATACCGGGAATCAGCGAAAACGTTCGAATAATCAGCGTTGTTGGCCGCTTTCTGGAACATGCGCGCATCTATTTCTTCCATAATGGTGGCAATGAAGAATATTACATCGGTTCCGCCGATTTAATGACGCGTAATCTGGAAAGCCGGGTTGAGGTGGTCGCTCCGGTAGATGATGAGAAACTGCGGCAGGAATTACGCCTCATACTCGATGTGCAACTCTCAAGTAAAAAGCATGTATGGAAAATGCAACCCGATGGAACCTATATTCAGATGATGCAGATTTCAGAGGCAGAATCGGCCATGAGCTCGCAGGATACATTCATCGAACTTGCGTCGAAGCGAAAAACTGCTGCAGCAAAACACAGACAGTCTAAATTACGTGCGAAATTGCTGACTTACTTCCATAAGCGCGTATTAGATGAGAGCTGATCAGGAGAAAACGCTGCATATTACTGGTTGATATGCTGCGTCTTTACGTATGGACACATGGCACATATTCTTTGCGGTAACACAATCTCGTGATACTTTGTCACTATATATCACTCCCTGATTGTTAATGGTAAATAAACAGCTCGATTTCGTTATACCTGTAAATCAAAGCTTCGTAGAGCTACTGGCGTTATTTCAGAATGATTTCCAGGTCCGTATTCAAGACCCGTCTGTCAATTACAGGGTGTTTTACGACACCTTTGACTGGCGTCTGTATAATCATGGTGCCGTACTCGAGGTACATGAAGAAGCACAATCTCGTCGAATTTACTGGCGTGCTGACAGCGACAGCAGATTAAGAATTCAGCTGGGACTAAAACAGGTACCTCACCTGGCCAGCGACCTGCCAGTATCTGAATTCCGTCGTCAACTGCAGTCTGTAATATCAGTTCGTGAACTCGTTCCCCGTATAAAGATCAAGATCAAACGTCAGCCATTGGCCGTGTTGGATAAACATGGGAAGGTGGTAGTGCGCATAAATTTTGATGAACACTGGTATTTTCCTTCAAAAACACGAGCCGGCACTGTTCTGGGCAAACGTATAACAATCAAGCCAGTTAAAGGTTATCCGTATGAGTTCAGTCAGGTTGAAGCTTTTTTTCAGCCGATGGAATTACGTGAAGCTCAAGATAATATGATCAAGCTTGCACTGGCTGAATCAGGGATAAGCACAAACGATTATACAACCAAGCTGAATCTCTTTCTTGATCCCAAAATGCAGGCCGAACAGGCATTGAAACAGATCCTGCTTCGATTGCTTGAAATTATGCAACAGAATGCTGCGGGCAGCATCAGAGGAAGAGACATAGAATTCATGCATGATTATCGTGTCTCGATTCGGAAAACACGTTCTGCGCTTACACAAATCAACCAGGTTCTTCCACAAAACGACATCGCCAAATACAACATCTTCTTTTCAGGGCTGGGCAAATTAACCAACCCGGTTAGAGACCTCGATGTTTTTCTGTTGAAACTGGAGAGCTATCAACAAAACTTGAAGAATTCCTCGAAAGACAAATTGCAATCCTTGCGTGAATATCTCGTTCAATCAAGAGCTGCTGCGCAAAAGAAATTTGTCGAAACATCAAAGTCTGCTGAGCATCGTAATCATATTAAAACATGGCGTGAATATCTTGAGGATTCAGCTCCGATAAAGCCGCCACTCGTAAACTCTACCAGGGCTGTATACAAACTGGCTAATGAACATATCTGGAACATGTATCAACTGGCACTGGAAGAGGGCAACGCTATTACCGATGAATCCGAAGCCGACGCATTACACGAATTACGCAAGACCTGCAAAAAGCTGCGTTACCTGATGGAGTTTTTCCAGAGCCTTTACCCGGCACCGGGAATACGGGAATTAATACAGGCATTAAAAGGACTTCAGGACAACCTGGGTGTATACAATGATCTACATGTGCATACGGGCATTCTTAAAAAATTCATTAAGCAGAGTACTGATGCAGATGCTAATAAAGCATGTGAGCAGATGATTAAATTTCTTGAGCAAAGACAAATGAAAACCAGGAACAGGTTTGCGGAAAGTTATGCCGCATTTTCTTCACTGGACAATCAGAGTGAATTCAAGGAATTGTTTGTTGATTCACGCAAAACACAGGCATAACTAGTGGAAGTTATTGCGATATACAATATTAAAGGCGGTGTAGGTAAAACGGCGACAGCTGTAAACCTGTCATACCTGGCTTCTCTGGATGGGGCCAGGACACTCATCTGGGATCTTGACCCACAGGGTGCAGCAAGCTATTACTTCCGTATTAAGGCGAAAGTAAAGGGCGGCGGTCAGAAGCTTGTTGAGGGTAAGCGGGATCTTGATGATGCCATCAAGGGAACGGATTATGAGAACCTGGACTTGTTGCCGGCTGATTTCTCTTACAGAAATATGGACTTCTTTGTGGAAATGACAAAGAAGCCGGAGCACCGACTGAACAAGCTGCTCAAGCCCTTTGAAGAAGAATATGATTATATCTTCCTCGACTGTCCACCCAGTATCTCCTCAGCATCTGAAAGCGTGTTCGATGCGGCAGATGTATTACTGGTACCCACCATACCGACAACCCTGTCACTCAGAACCTACAAGCAGATTAAAAAGTTCTTCAATGAAGAGGGTTATGATTCCATGAAGATTCTGCCATTCTTCGCCATGGTGGATCGTCGCAAGCAGATGCACCGGTTAATTGTCGAGTATCCGCCTTCATTCATGCCTCATACGCTCAAGAGTTATATACCCTATGCCAGTGAGGTTGAACGCATGGGTGACAAGCGTGCACCAGTGGGCGATTTTGCACCGCACAGCCGGGCTGCAATCAGTTTCAAATCGATGTGGGAAGAGATTAAATCCCACCTGTTTCCGGCCCGGTAACTATCATTAGCGTAAAATTGTGACAAAACCATAATTGAATTGTAATATCTGTAACATTTCCGTAACAATTCTCCTTTAGGATGCGCACTATAAAACAAACTCATTTGCATCCTTACGGAGTTTACTTAATGAAAATAAAAGCAATTATTGCTACATCGTTTGTCTCAGTAGCACTGGCAGCTGCAATGTCAGCACAGGCACGTACCGTTATACAGAACAAAGGTTCAGATACCCTGGTCAACGTTGCACAGGCATGGGCCGAAGAATATCAAAACGTAGCACCCGACGTGGCCATCGCAGTTTCAGGCGGTGGTTCAGGTACAGGTATTGCTGCCATGATCAACGGTACGGTTGATATTGCCAATGCCAGCCGCAAGATGAAGGACAGGGAATTAACAATGGCGCAGGATCGGGGTCAGAATCCTATTGAACATATCGTCGGATACGATGCTCTCGTTGTATATATGCACCCGGACAACCCGATGAATGAAATTTCCATCAGCCAGTTGAGTGAAATTTACGGCCGCAAGGGCAAGGCGAAAAACTGGTCTGATTTAGGCGTTACTGTACCCGGCTGCAAAAACAACGAAATTGTTGTCGTCAGCCGACAGAATAATTCCGGCACCTATGTCTATTTCCAGAAAGCCGTACTGGGTAAAAAAGGTAAATACCGCTCCGGCACACTCGATATGCATGGCTCCAAAGATGTCGTTGATCTCGTTGAAAAAACACCATGTGCCATTGGCTATAGCGGTCTTGCTTATGCGACTGATCACATCAAGCTGGCCTGTATAAGCAAGGACGGAAATGCCTGTGTCAATCCAAGCGTTGCAACTGCTGTTGATCGCAGTTATCCTATTGCGCGACCACTATTCATGTACACCAATGGTGAACCAGAAGGCGAAATAAAGAAATACATGGACTGGATTATGAGCAATACAGGGCAATGCATAATAACGAAGAAAGGTTATGCACCTATGAAAACAGTTGATTGTAAATAGGTATAAAAATATTCTGGGTACAGGTATCAATCACAGCGTTAGTATCTGTATCCGGAAATTTTATAATCGATAAATTTCGTTGCCAGCAGTTGGTGGCAACGTTACGATGTAGTAATTCTCATTTGTAGGAAAGCAGGTTTAACTATGTCCCATTACGAAGAGCGCCTGGAAAAAGACCTGGAAAATATTCGGGGTGAAGTCAGTGATCTGGCAACACAAGTCAAGCAAGCCGTTAAAAATTCAATACATGCACTTCTGACGGCGAATCAGGATCTTGCAAGTGCAACCATCCTGGGTGATGGCCCGATCAACCGCAAGATGCGTGAAATTGATACCTTGTGCCATCAATTCATAGCTGTACATCTACCCAGTGCCGGACATTTACGTTTGATGTCTTCGGTTATACGAATCAACATTATCCTCGAGCGAATCGGCGACTATGCCGTGACCATCAGCCGTGAACTCCAACGTATCAACGGTGCACCCGACAAACGACTTGCGCAAGGTATAGAGCTGCTATCTAACGAAGTTCAGTTAATGCTGAAACAGGCCATAGCTTCTTTCGAAGAAGATAATGCTGAACTCGCCAGGGGCACTATTTCCATGTCAGGTCAAATAGATAATACGGTTGCCGGCCTGTACGAGGGACTTCTGGATGAAAAAGCACAATGGTCGTTGACAGAGAGATTCGCAGTTTTTTCTGTCTATCATCGCCTGGAGCGTATTGCAGACCAGGCTAAAAACCTGTGTGAGCAAACCATCTTTACCGTGTCAGGCGAGGGTAAAGCCAGCAAGGTCTACCAGATATTATTTATCGACGATGACAATAGCTGTCTGAGCCAGCTCGCAGAGGCCGTGGCACGCAAGCACTTTCCGGAAGGCGGTAACTATGTCAGCGTGGCAGGACGCGAACCCGCACAAGCCCTGTCCAGTGGACTGTCAGATTTCATGGACTCACATGGAATGGACATATCAAAAGCAAAACCCAAGTCTTATGACATGACGCCGGCAGAGCTCAACAGGTTTAACGTCGTCGTCAGCCTGCAACAGCCGGTAACTTCATACATTGAAAGAATTCCGTTCCAGACGACAGCGCTTAAATGGGACCTGGCTTCTGTACCTGAAGGCTGTGCATGTACGGAACAGGATTATGAAAGTATCCATCGCGAGTTTTCAGTGTTGATAAAAGACCTGATGATGCTGTTGCGTGGAGAGGATGATTCATAAATGCAACAGAGCGGTAACAACATGTCAGCCAACGCCTTTGATCGCCGTACAATGGACTGGTACATCGACAAGGTCATGCAGTTGCTGGTTTTTATTGGCGGCGTATCCGCCATTATTTTCATTATTGGCATATTTGTTTTCATCACGCTCGAGGGTATGGACTTTATTTTCGGTCGCTTTGATCCGGTTGAGTTTTTTACGACTGAATACTGGTTTCCCAGTGATGAAGATGATCCTGAATTCGGCATCCTCGCACTGATCGCTGGTACTGCCAGCGTTACCGGACTGGCGATGCTGGTAGCGATACCTTTTGCACTTGGGTCAGCAATCTACATAGGCGAGTTTGCAACCGGCAAGACACGAGAATATCTGAAGGTGCTGGTCGAACTGCTCGCCGCCATTCCTTCAGTCGTCTGGGGCTTCATTGGCCTGTCGATTATGAACCCGTTAATCATTGATGTGTTTGATGTCTCGGTTGGCCTCAATATTCTCAATGCTGGCGTCATTCTCGGCTTGATGGCTGCCCCGATTATGGCGTCTATCGCTGAAGATGCGCTCAAGGCCGTTCCTGACGGCTACCGTGAAGCTGCAGAGGCCATGGGAGCGACACGCTGGCAGGTTATTTTCAAAGTCGTACTGCCCGCTGCCAAGAATGGCCTGCTCGGTGCTGTTTTGCTCGGTGTGGGCAGAGGATTTGGTGAAACCATGGCGGTATTAATGGCTACGGGGCACTCGGTAAATATGCCGGACAGCATATTTGATTCAGTGCGCGCACTCACCGCCACGATTGCAGCCGAGCTGGGTGAAACGGCTGTCGGTTCCGATCACTATGGCGCCTTGTTTACTATTGGAATATTCCTCTTTCTGATTACTTTCGTGATCAATCTGTCAGCCGATTTGATAGTCCGTGGTGTTCGTAAAGGTTAAAACTGGGTTTTAAAAATGTTTGAAATTTCAGAACTGAATAAACGCAACCAGAAAAAACAGAAACTGTTCCAGATTCTGTTCCTGATGATGACGTTGATGTTGATCGCGCCCGTGCTGATTATTCTTGGCACTTTAATATACAAGGGTGGTGGCATCATCTCGGTTGATTTTCTATTTACACATCCTACTGATGGCATGACAGCCGGCGGTATATTCCCTGCGCTGTTTGGTACCGTATGGCTGGTTACCGTCGCTTTACTGGTCTCAGTACCGGTTGGTGTGGCCGCAGCAATATATTTGAGTGAATATGCGCCGGATAACTGGATGACACGTATCATCAACCTGGCAATCATCAATCTTGCCGGCGTGCCCTCTATCGTCCATGCCCTGTTCGGTGTCGGCGCATTCGTGATTTTCTTTAAATTTGGTACCAGCATACTCGCAGCCAGTCTTACCCTCGCGATAATGACCTTGCCAGTCGTTATCGTCGCAAGCAGGGAATCATTACAGGCTGTACCCAAGGCTTTTCGGGAAGCCTGCTGGAACATGGGGGCGACACGCTGGCAAACTATTCGCCGTGTGGTATTACCCAATGCGGTCAGTGGCATACTCACTGGTGTTATCCTGGAAGTATCACGCACAACTGGCGAAACAGCGCCTATTATGTTTACCGGTGCCGCGTTCTTCCTGCCGTACCTGCCACAAGGTGTATTTGATCAGACCATGGCGTTGTCGTTACATTTGTTCGTTGTTTCGACACAGGTGCCGGGTGTTCCTGAAGAGCTGCCATACGGTGTTGCACTCGTGCTGATTGGAATGGTGTTGCTGATGAACAGCGTATCGATAGCCTTTCGTATGTATTTACGCGGTAAAAAGAAATGGTAACCAGCGCCGAAGCTGCTATGGATGACGTGAAGCAGTCATTAAAACTGGACGTCAGGGACGTGTCTATTTATTACGCTGACACACCGGCACTGGAGAATGTGACCCTGGATGTCAGAGAGCATGAGATATTTGGCATCATTGGTCCGGCAAATGCGGGAAAAACGTCATTTCTGAAAGCAATCAACCGCATGGACATGTTTACACCGAGCATGAGAGTGGAGGGTGATATTCACTTCAATGGCTTTGATATACGCAAGACCAGGAATATCTATGCATTACGCAGTCGTATCGGTGTGGTTTTCCCGTTACCGGTAGGTTTGCCGATGACGATTTTCGAAAATGTTGCATTGTCACCACGTCTTTCCGGGGTCAACAACAAGTCAGAACTCGATGTCATCGTCGAACGCTGCCTCACAAGAGCAGCGCTGTGGGATGAGGTTAAAGACCGTCTCGATTCACTGGGCAGTCTGCTCTCTGGTGGCCAGCAACAGCGTTTGACCATTGCCCGTGCACTATCACAGGAACCGGATGTGTTGATGCTGGATGAGTTTTCTATTGCGGTTGATCCGGTAACGACGATGAGGATCGAAGATGTACTCAAGGAACTTAAATCGGAAATGACCATCATCCTGGTTACCAACCTGGTGCAACAGGCCAGAAGACTGGCAGATCGGACAGCTTTTTTTCTTGAAGGAAAGTGTGTGGAAATAGGCGATACTGAGGACCTTTTTATGGGCAAGGTAAAGGAACAGAGCACCATGGACTATATCGAAGGTAAATTTGGTTAGGCAAACATGAACACGACTGCTGCAAATATAAGCTCTCAGACTGACTATGCTATTCATACCAGGGACCTGAACCTGTGGTATGGGACTTTTCAGGCACTGTTTGATGTCAACCTCGATATCAAGCAGGGTATTATCACTTCACTTATCGGCCCATCGGGATGCGGTAAGAGCACTTTTCTTCGCAGTGTAAACCGGATCAATGAACGTCTTGGCTACGTTCGAACAGAAGGACTTATCGAGGTAATGGGGCGAAACGTCTACGACCAGAACGTTGAGCTGGTGCAGGTTCGCAAGCAGATAGGTATGGTCTTCCAGCGGCCGAATCCTTTGCCCATATCGATAAAGGATAACATTATTTTTGGGCATAAACTTCATACGCAAGGCAGCAAACCAAGTGTCAGCGAACAGGAAGAGATAGTCGAAGCAGCATTGCGCAAAGTCCTGCTCTGGGACCAGGTTAAAGACCGCCTTAACAGCAAGGCTACCGAGCTTTCATTGGAAGAACAGCAAAAACTGTGTATCGCTCGCCTGTTGCCGGTCAAGCCCAGCGTGTTATTAATGGACGAACCCTGTTCAGCACTTGACCCGAAAGGAACTGAGGCTGTTGAAGAGCTGATATGGGACCTGCGTGGTGAATATACAATCCTTATCGTGACACATAATATGGCACAGGCCAGGCGTGCCAGTGAAGAATGTATATTTATGTTATTGGGCAAAGTGATCGAGCATACCGCAACTGAAGCGATGTTCGTTACCCCTGAGCACAAGGAGACGGCGGATTATATTGAAGGTAGATATGGCTAATCTGTAATAGTCAGGCTTTAATCTGACAGTCAGTGTCATATTATTCCAAACTCCGACTATGAATTTTTGTCAGTACAGCCAGGATGGGGTATATAAAAAGGCTATAGATTTTTACTCTCGCAGAGGCGCAGAGTACGCAAAGGAAAATCAATAAAACGATTATTTTTTTGCAAAAATACATGTCACCTCTGCGTTCTCTGCGCCTCTGCGAGAAAACAGGGTGTTAAGGCCGGTTTATCGGCCAGGCAAAAACATGCAGTAACTGTCAGATTAAGTCAGAACCAGTACAACTAGTCTTTTTTACTGCTTACCGGTTCAAAACGATATAGCGGTGTCTTGACGATTCCTTCCCTGATAAATTCTGATGGCCTGCCGAGCTCATCATAGCGAACACAATTATCACCCTCTATAGTGAAATCACCTATATATCGATGTCCCATATGCCGTTTCAGATTTTTGGCATAGTCAAGTCCAAGAAAATGGCATATTAAGCCGCGGATTACACCCGCATGTACCACGATTAGCAGGGTATCATCAGGATGCTTCTTCGATAAAGATTCCATAAAAGCGACACTTCTTTCCTGCATCTGGCTAAAACTTTCGCCATCGGGATAAATAAAATCCGGATCTTTCTTATGCTTTGGAATGTTTTTTTCAACCCATTTCTTGTTTTTGTTATATAGCTTGCCGTAGTTTACTTCTCTGAGGGCAGGTGATGAATATATGTCCTTGATACCGAAACCATCAGCATAAAACTTGCCGGTATTGATCGCACGTGGAAGTGTGCTTGTATAAATATGATGGATGGTTATGTGCGAGCTTATCAGGATCTCGTTGACCTTATTCAGGTCATCCTTCCAGCTTTCAGCGGGTGGCGCATCACCCCAGCCCAGAATCTGGTCAGATTCATTGCTGGTTGTTTTGTAATGCCTGACAACAATAGCGCGCATAATGATATCAATGGTGAGAAATAATTAATATATAAAGTGTATATTACTGGCTGCTCCAGCCTTTTACTTTTCCTTTTAGTGCTTCTTCCATGCGGTCACACAGTGTCTTGATGACCTTAACGCGAGCATGGCGTTTATCATTGCCTTCGATTAAGTTCCACGGTGCAACCCGGGTGCTTGTGTGCTCTACAAAGTCATTCACAGCGAGTTCGTAGTCTTCCCATTTTTCACGGTTGCGCCAGTCTTCGTCAGTTAACTTCCACTGTTTATGCGGTGTGATTTCGCGTTCCTTGAAGCGTCTGAGCTGCTCCTCCTTGGTAACATGAATCCAGAATTTTAATAGCACAATTCCGCTGTCTGTCAGCATTTCTTCAAACTCATTGATTTCTGCATAAGCTCGTCGCCATTCATCTTCGCTGGCAAAATCTTCAATACGTTCGACCAGTACGCGTCCATACCAACTGCGGTCAAATATTGTCATTTTCCCTGCCCTGGGTAAGTAACGCCAGAAACGCCATAAAAAATGATGTGCCTGTTCTTCATCAGTAGGTGCTGCGATGGGTAAAACCTGAAAATGCCTGGCATCAAGCGCTGCAGTTACACGTCGTATAGCACCACCTTTGCCAGCGGCATCAGGGCCTTCGAATACCATAATCGTTGATAGATTTTTCTTTAGAGCTTTTCTTTGCAGTTGATTGAGTTTGGCTTGCCAGGTCTGAAGTTGCTCTTTATATTCACTCTTTGTCAGGGACAGGGTCATGTCCATGACGTCAAGAACGGTCGAACTCTTTAAGCTTGTCAGTGTATCAGAGTCAGATCCATTCCCAGTTGTATCTGTAGCTGAAGCACCAACTCCGTTGGCAGCTGCTGCCTCTAATTTATCAAGGTGTTTGTTGATCTCATCACGAATAATCGTGCCAACAGTCAAGCTTCTGAAATTGTGATCGGCACCTTCAACAATACACCAGGGTGATATGCCTGTGCTGGTTTTCATGATGACGCGTTCTGCCGATTCTTCAAATTGTTCATACAGGCGCCAGTTGTCCCAGTCGACTTCGTCAACCTGCCAGCTGGTCAGCTCATTTTTTTCAAGTTCCCGAAATCGTTGTTTCTGTCCTTTCCTGCTAAGGTGCATCCAGAACTTGAGAATGAGCGCATCATCATCTGTCAGTGCTTTTTCGAAATTTATAATTTGCTCGAGCAAGTTATGAAACTTGGATTCATCGATGCGTTTATGGACGCGATCGAGTACTGGCCTTGAATACCATGAGCTCTGGAATAATCCGATTTTTCCTTTAGGCGGCAGATCACGCCAGAAGCGCCAATACTCCGGGCGTTCCTTTTCTTCATCAGAGGGTTTGTCGTACGCGCGCGTAACCAGCCAGCGCGGGTCCATCCAGGCATTGAGCAGGTTGACAGTCTCACCCTTACCCGCGCCATCGACACCGGCAAATACAATAATTACAGGACATTTTTTCAGTTTCAGTAGACGTTGCTGCGCTTCAAGCAGCTCCTGTCTTAGCACTGGCTCTTTTTGCTTGAATTCTGCTTTAGGGATGCTTTGCCCAAGCTCTGCGGTTCTGAACATCACGGCATAT
This sequence comes from uncultured Thiotrichaceae bacterium, assembly GCA_964600755.1. Classification (GTDB taxonomy): domain Bacteria; phylum Pseudomonadota; class Gammaproteobacteria; order SZUA-229; family SZUA-229; genus JABDQW01. The sequence continues at coordinate 3,597 of CAZRKQ010000006.1, read as the reverse complement.
TTCCTCAGATCATCGGTCAATTACTTGATTGTGTTATTAACCTTACTCTCTGGCTATAATAGAGTATAAAAATGTTGTATAAAAGCACATTACCTTTAAAAAATTGAGCTATATCAATTGAGCTATGTCAAAAGTACAGGTTGAAAACGCTGAAGATCAAAACCAGACGCCTTTTCTGCGGGGGATACTAACGCGTTCGCTGCAAAAATCAGGCCTCACTTTCAATCAGGCCCATGAGATCGCCAACACCATTCGTGATGAAATAGAAAACAAGCCGCTGGTTACGACACTTGACCTGGAGCATCTTGTCGTCAAGCATCTGAAAAAAGCCAAGGCTGATAATGCGCTTGTACTATATGAAAACAGAAGCATGCCGTATATGCTTCAGGTTGAAAGCGACAATGGGCAATTTGCAGCTTTTTCGCCTTCAAGATACCGTACCGACCTCGAGTCAATCGGGTTGACATCAGAAGAGGCGCTATCCATCGTGGATGAAGTCAGTGCCCACTTGTTAAGAAGAAACAAGCCGGACGTTACTGCAAAATACATTGCAAAAATAACCTACCGTCTATTACGTAAATCAGAAGATCTGGGTAAGAAAGTTGCCTTCAGGTGGCTGGTCTGGCGTGACTTTCTCCATAGCGGAACACCACTGGTGTTTCTCATTGGCGGCACAGCGGGTTGCGGCAAGAGTACAATTGCTACCGGTCTCGCCAGCAGGCTCGAAATCCCCCGCATGCAGTCTACTGATATGTTGAGGGAGGTCATGCGCACGATGATTCCCAAAGAAGTAGAACCTATATTGCACAAGTCATCATATTCTGCATGGCAGGAGCTGCCCGAAGATGTGCTGGAAGCTGAGGACAAAAGCCACAGGATATACCTGGGTTACCAAAGACAGGCGGAGATTCTGTCTATTGCCATAAAAGCAGTCATACACAGGGCTGTGCATGAACATGTGTCCGTTATTGTTGAAGGTGTGCATTTTCATCCTGCCATCATGAATAAAATTATTGAACCAGGTGATGCGCTTGTCGTTCCAGTTATGCTTGCCGTGTTGAAGAGAAAAACCTTGCAATCACGAATTAAAGGAAGAAGTACGAGTGTGCCACAAAGAAGGGCAGATCGTTATCTTGAGCACTTTGAAGGTATTTGGACTCTGCAAACATTCCTCTTGTCCGAATCTGACCAGACAGATGTTCCTATTATTAGCAATACCGACAGAGATGATGTCTTCAGGGAAATTATGCTTCACACCATTGATAAGCTGGCAGAAGGCTTTAAAAAGACACCAGAGCAGGTTTTTGGTTAACCTGGCAGCATGCTGATTAAATAAATGGTAAAAATCTTACGAACAGATAATAGCATGACCATCAAGCTGATGGTCGGCCTGCTACTGGTATTGTTCATGCATTCTGCTATTGCTGACGAAGCTGTATCACAGGATGTTGACTGGTTTTATTTGACAATGGCACTGTTCGGCGGCCTCGCCATGTTCCTCTACGGCATGGAGCAGATGTCAGACGGTCTGCAGTCTGCTGCAGGTGACAAGCTCAAAGATGTACTGGCCGGACTCACCAAAAACCGCTTTCTGGGTGCCATAACAGGGGCATTTGTAACTGCAGTTCTGAATTCTTCTTCTGTAACTACGGTACTAGTAGTAGGTTTCATATCAGCAGGCTTCATGACACTGACTCAATCTGTCGGCGTCATCATGGGTGCGAATATCGGCAGCACTTTTACTGCACAAATCGTAGCATTCAATGTTACACAATATGCTTTATTACTAGTAGCCGTTGGGTTCTTCATGCTGTTCACGGCAAAAGCAGAACGCACACGCCACTATGGCAGCATGATCATGGGACTGGGCCTGATTTTTTACGGCATGGGTGTAATGGGTGAAGCCATGAACCCGATGCGGACCTACGAACCATTCCTGGACCTGATGGTAAAGATGGAAAATCCTTTGCTGGGTATCCTGGTTGGTGCTGTATTTACAGGTCTTGTACAGTCATCGGCGGCAACCACCGGCATCGCTATCGTGATGGCAACAGAAGGACTGATATCGTTACCTGCAGGTATTGCCCTGTCTTTCGGTGCAAATATCGGCACCTGTGTTACCGCAATACTGGCTGCCATTGGCAAGCCGGCCGAAGCCGTACGCGCAGCAGTGGTCCATATAACATTCAACATAGCCGGGGTTCTGCTTTGGGTGATGTTTATTCCGCAACTGGCGGATTTCATTGTCTATATTTCACCATCAGCGCCAGAGCTTGCGGGCAAGGAGAAAATGGCGGCTGAGGTGCCTCGACAGATCGCTAATGCCCACACGGTGTTCAATGTAGCCAACACCCTGGTGTTTATCTGGTTCACACCATGGTTTGCTAAATTAGCTGTTTTCCTGGTTCCGGAAAAACCAGTCGAGGAAAAAGTTATCGTCAAGCCGAAGTACCTCAATAAAGAATTACTGGAAGTGCCAAGCGTCGCCCTCGAAAACGTACGCTTCGAAATCGGCCATATGGGAGAAATTACCAGTGATATGCTCACTACCCTGAGATTGGCATTTCAAACAAGAGACAGAGACCTGGTTGATGAAGTCGTAAAAATGGATGACAAGGTAGATGTTCTGTCAGAGCTGATTCTGGAATACATGAGCGAAATTCAACAGGAAGCGTTATCTGACGAGAGCAGTCATACCCTGCAGTCCTTGATGAGCGCCACCATCAACATAGAAAGCCTCGCAGACGTGCTGGAGTCAGAGCTGGCTGATATCTGCAAGAAGTTTATTGATAACGATTTGCGCGAAAGTGAAGAGACACTTACCTTGTTTGATGAATTAGCAAATACAGTGGGTGAAGCCTTTGACAAGCTGCTTGATGCTATTAAAAACAATGATGAATCTCTAGCGGCAGAAGTGATAGCGCTAAAAGAACAGGTAGTGCATTCAGTCAATGACATCCTGAAAAATCAGGCAAGCCGCATTGGCGTACAGACAAGCAAGCATCTGCTTCTGGTCAGACTTGAGCTTGAATTGGTCGATCATTTAAGACGTATCTATACACTGACTAAACGTATAGCGAGAGAGTTCATTCCCGACGAACTAGCCATTAAAACTGAATAGTTGATCCCTGGTAAATTCAGCTTAGTTCACGTGGTCTGATTAAATGCTTGAGCCTGGCTGAGCCGTTGTTCAGTCCTCCCCAGTTGTCAGGCATCTGTAAAATTGCCAGAGTTGCAGTCGGCAATATTTTACCGTCTTCAGGAATAGTAATTTGTCCGTCAACAAGAAAGTAAAGTAATTCCTCAAGTCCTGGATTGTGCCCGACCAGCATTACACTATTTGCCTGTTCCGGGCAGTTTTCAAGCACAAAAAGCAGCTCTTCCGGTGTGGCGAGGTAGATGTGTTTTTGCTTATAGATGTCCTTTTTCCTGATGCCCATGGCTTCGCAGGCCAGCTCAGCTGTTTGCACAGCCCGTTTTGCGGGGGAGGTAATGACAAAATCCGGCACCAGCCCGTTTTCGAACATCCATTTTCCGACCTGTATGGAAGCGTTTCTGCCGCGTTTTTTCAGGGGGCGATCAAAATCATCGGCATCT
>CAZRKQ010000005.1:0-10892 GCA_964600755.1 uncultured Thiotrichaceae bacterium | reverse complement strand
GCCAGTTCCAGGTACGCGCGCTGTATGCTAACTGGGACATAGATGTAAATTCAGCTGATCCGGATAAACAGGCCATGGACAAGCAGGATGGTTATTACCTGGAAGGCTCGTGGAAATTCGTACCCAGCTCCGGTGTGTTTGTACGCTATGACGTGTGGGACAATGGCGGCCTGGGCGACACAGAGAAAACACAGAGTAACGTCGGCATCAATTACTGGCCACACGAAGGCGTTGTCATCAAATTTGATATCCAGAAACAGGATCATGGCGCTGTTAATGCTGCTGATGAGGCAGATGGCTTCAACGTCGGCATTGGATATGCTTTCTAGACGCACTGCTCCCAATCCTGGTTACATGTTGCAATTGCAGAGGGGCCATTGTGCCCATCGTTTATATGCAAGGTGATATAGAATACGCCGCCATGAAAAATATCGCTTTGATTCTGCTGTTCTCGTTATTTTCCGGTAAGGCACTCGCTGGCGGAGTTTACCAGGAACCCGATGCGTTCATTGCCGAGGTATTTGCTAATAACCCGCCCAAAGCCGAAGTGATCTGGCCCAGCAAGGAGCTGAAGGCACAAATCAAGGACATCCTGGGCCATGATTACAAGGGTTTGCGCATACGCTACTGGCAGCAGGAGAACAGAACCGCCTGGATTCTGGATGAAATCGGTAAAGACAAACCCATCACCACCGGTTTTGTAATCAACTATGGCAGAATTGAACGGGTACGGGTACTGATATTCAGGGAAAGCCGTGGCTGGGAAGTTCGTCATGCTTTCTTTACTGATCAATTCGATAACGCCTCATTGAAGAATGGCGCGGAGCTTGATCGATATATTGATAATATATCAGGTGCCACATTATCAGTCAGGGCAGTAACAAAACTCGCACGTGTTGCCCTGCTGCTTGACGATGTAGTCACAGCACAACAGGAAAGTGAATGACCGGACGCAAACCAAAAAGATTCACGGCGTTCCTGTGGCATCGCCGCATAGGGCTAGTCGCTATTATCCTGGTCGTTATTCTGGCGATAACCGGCATTATGCTGAACCATACGGAAGAGCTGAAGCTTGATCAAAACTATGTCGAGTCTTCATTGCTGCTCGGCTGGTATGGTCTTGAGCCTGAAGGTGAGGCAATCAGTTATGATGTCGGCGAGCATGTAATAACTGTACTCGATCACCTGGTCTTTTTTAATTCCTACCCGGTAGCAAAAACCGAGCAGAGATTTCATGGCGCGGTCAAAGCGGAGCAGTTAATCGTGCTGGCATTTGATACAGAGCTGGTGTTGTTGACACACGATGGCGAGCTCGTCGAACGCATGCCAACCGGACACAGCTTTTCAGATATTCAGCGCATTGGCATCAAGTACAATCGCCCGGTCATAGAAACCAGTGACCCTTTGTACTACATGGCAGATGAACACATACTTGACTGGGATGTGATCATCAATGAAGACATTGCCTGGGCAGATAAAACTGCACTTAATGAAAGAAAAATGACTGTATTGCTGGAGTCGTTTCGCGGTAGAGGTTTAACCCTGGAGCGTGTATTACTCGATCTTCATAGCGGCCGGCTGTTTGGCAAATATGGTACTTATGTTATGGATGCTGCTGCCGTTGCCCTGCTCTGGTTATCGTGCAGCGGACTGTGGGTGTGGTGGCGACGCAGAATACAGCAGAAAAAGAAGCATCATTTTCAAAAGCATCATAGAAAAACAGGTGCTGGTTACTAGGTTCTGGATACTGGGAAAACTAACAGACGTGAAATTCAGTTCCTAGTACCTAGTACCTAGTACCTAGTACCTAGTACCTAGTACCTAGTACCTAGTACCTAGTACCTAGTACCTAGTACCTAGTACCTAGTACCTAGTACCTAGTACCTAGTTCCCAGTACCCAGTTCCTTCCCTCCCCTGGGCCAGGAATTGATCACAGCCTGCACCAGTGTCGCCAGGGGTATCGCGAAAAACACACCCCATACACCCCACAGACCACCGAACACCAGTACCGAGATAATGATCGCCACCGGATGCATGTTGACCACTTCGGAGAACAACAAGGGAACCAGCACGTTTGCATCCAGCGCCTGAACCACAAGATAGGCAATCATGACATAAAGGAAGTTATCACTAGGCCCCCACTGGAACCATGCAATCAAAGCCACAGGTATGGTCACCGCAATCGCGCCTACATAGGGAATAATTACTGACAGGCCAATGAATATACTGAGCGTTGCAGCATAATTAAGCCCCATTAATGCCAGTGGTATATACGCGGCAACACCGACGATGAGAATTTCGAGCAACTTACCACGAATATAATTTCCCATTTTGACATCAACATCTTTCCAGACTGTGTAAGCGAGACCATGGTCCTTGGGAAGAAAACGTGTAAACCATGCAGTTATCCTGTCTTTGTCCTTGAGCATGAAAAACACCAGCAAAGGGATCACAATCAGGTATACCATCATGGTAAACAGGTTTCCAGCAGATGCCAACGAGTAAGATACCGCCTTTTGCCCGACAGCAAGCAGTTCATTGTTAATACTGGTAATGACTTCATTGACCTGCACTTCTGATATCAGCGGATACTTCTCCGGCAGCGCCAGGATTTTCTGCTGAAGCTTTTCCAGTATGTAGGGAAAGTCACGTACAAAAGACGTTAATTGACGTGTCACCAACGGCACCAGGACTAACAATACAATCAGAAGTGTGGTGACAAAAACGAAAACCGTGAATATCACCGAGATGATTCGCGGCACACCAACATTGCTGATTCTTCTTACAATACCTTCCAGCGCATAGGCAATAACCAGGCTGGCGAGTACCGGCGCCAGGATATCTCCCCAGTAAAGTACAATGATCGTACCGAGCACGATCATTAACACGAGGATTACAGCCTGTGGATTGGAGAAATTACGCTCGTACCAGGCTTTTAGAAATTCAATCATTCAAATTCCCTGAGTAATTTTTTATAAGTTTCTTCGAACAACGCTTCGATCTCATTGATCACTTCCTCTGCATCACGCCCCTTTACCATGTGATCGGTCATCAGGTTTGATGCAACAGCAAATACTTCCATGCTATCGATCATGGGATAGGATTGCTTCATACGCTTGATAGCCCCAACAACAGTCTCGTCTCCAGGCTTCGGGATTTCAACTGGCTCACTAATTTCCTGTTTAACCAGGCCGCCTTTTGACTGCAAAAACTCGGCATAATCGAACAGGCTTTGCTGCCGGTCCTTATCAAGCGTATTAAACAAGTCAACTAGCGCTTTTGTATCACGCTTCATTTAATAACCTCAAAAAGAATGGTTTCTATTCCTTACAAAATTCTTGCGCGAACGACAACAGCTGATCAGCTGCGCGTGATTTGAATTTATAACGCTGGCGTACAAATGAAAAAGGCCTTTCGAGTGAAGGCTTCAGTTCTACCGCTGTGAGCGTGGCCAGCTTCAGCTCCTTGATAATAGTTGCACGGGATACAATGGATAGCCCCATACCTGCCTCAACAGCACCCTTGATTGCTTCCGGGCTGCTAAGTTCAAAACATATATTCAGCACTTCGTCATTACCATGCTTGTCTACATAGTTAGTAATAACTTCCTGGGTACCGGAGCCGTGCTCGCGGCTTATAAATGGATAAGAAATAAAGTCTTCAACACGTAACTTTTTCTCGCTCGCCAGCACATGGTCATTCGGCATTATCACTACCAGATGATCCATTTTACACTCCTCAACTACAAGGTTCTTGTTGTTGACCGAACCCTCGACAATGCCCAGATCGATATCATTATTTTCGATCATGGAAACAATATCTTCAGTATTGGATTCACGCAAATTGATCATTACTTCCGGATACTTGGTTTTAAATTCCCCTATCAGTAGCGGCAGCATGTACTCTGCTATGGTTGTGCTTGCACCCAGCGTCACCGACCCACTGACATCGCCGGTCATATCAGTAATGCTGCGCGTCATGTCCTCGTACAGTTTCAGTATCCTGTCAGAATAGGAATAAACCTGTTTGCCTACATCAGTCAGTGTCACCTTGTTGTGTGTGCGGTCAAAAAGGCGGGTGTTGAACTGCTCTTCCAGCTGGCGAATCTGGAAGGTCACGGCCGGTTGAGTCATATGCAACTCTTCAGCTGCCTTGGTAAAATTCAGCAGCCGAGCTACGGTGTTAAATATTTTGAGTCGCCTGTCCGCCATTTTAAAACCGTTGTGAAAAGCTGTATTTTTCGCCTGAAAGGGCTATGGTAACACTCATACAGGAAAAAAGGAGCTTAGAAGTATGCCATTCAATATCAATATACCCGGCCTGCAACCAGCAAGATGTGATCACTCTTCATTTTCGATGAAGCGCATCATTATCGCCACAGTAAGTACGGTTATATTATTAAGCTCTGCCGCTGTACTTGCCGGAAAAATATATAAATGGACAGATGCCGAAGGCAATGTGCACTATGGCAGCGAAAAGCCTGTTGACGCTGCTGCAGAAAAAATGAAAGTTGATACCGACAAAACAGGCGTCGATAGAGGTGCTCAAGCACTCGACGATCTCAAACAGCAGGTTGATGATGAAGCCGAGAAAATCAAGGAAGAAGGCATTCCTGAACAACCACCGGTTCCATCATTGCCAATGAAAGAAGTCAAAAAGCGTTGCCAGGGTGCCAGACAGGACCTGGCAACAATCCAGGCCCGTGGCCAGCTCAGGGAACGCGACGAGAAAGGCAACATCTCTTATGTCACCGATGAAGATAAACAGAGACGCATCAAGGCCGCTAAACAGCAGATCAGGGAATACTGTAATTAGTTCTTGTGTTCTAGCAAAGGCGCAAAGAGCGCAAAGACGTCATTTGTTTATTTTTACCTGAAATAATACAATTATAAAATCTTACTTTGCGTGCTTGGCGCCTTAGCGAGAGAGCATATCTGTTTTATTTTCATTCAGGGGTAAAAAATAATGCCCGTACTCCAGGTAACAACCAATGTAAGCATTGATGATACAAATGCATTCGCAATGCAGGCATCGGGCCTCACCGCAGAAATACTCGGCAAGCCTGAAAGCTATGTCATGGTCAGCATCAATAGTAATGCAGACCTGATATTTGCCGGCACAAATGACCCCTGTGCGCATTTGATGTTAAAGAGCCTTGGCCTGCCCGAATCTGAAACCAAAGTCTTCTCGGAGAAGCTGTGCAGCTTTATCGAACAACAGCTTGGTGTTTCACCATCGCGTACCTATATCGAGTTCACCAATCCCGAAAGACACATGTTCGGCTGGAATAGCGGAACTTTTTAGATATTATTAACCGCAGAGGCGCGGAGACGCAGAGGTTGGTAATTGTTGTTTTGCATCGTTAAATGCATAACTCTGTAGGAGCGGCTTTAGCCGCGAATGCATCTGTTCGCGGCTAAAGCCGCTCCTACAAAACTAAAATAATTCTCTGCGTCTCCGCGCCTCTGCGGTTAATTCTATATTCTGTTTCCCGTGCGTTAATACATTGTCTGCGGACTGTACTCAGGGGCACTGCCCCCGTAAAATGCTGGCCTGTTGTCAGACACGCCCACAGGGATTCCATGTACCTTTCAAAATTTCCGCTTAACACGCTCAAGGAAACACCTGCTGATGCTGAAATCATCAGCCACCGCCTGATGCTGAGGGCCGGGCTGATCCGCCGCCTGGCCTCTGGCCTCTATACCTGGCTGCCGCTGGGCCTGCGCGTGCTGCAAAAAGTCGAACATATTATCCGCAGTGAAATGAATGCCAGCGGCGCCATCGAGGTACTGATGCCGTCGATACAGCCCGCCGAGCTATGGCAGGAATCGGGTCGTTGGGAGCAGTACGGGCCCGAGTTGCTGCGCCTGCATGATCGCCATCAGCGCGATTTCTGCTACGGCCCGACTCACGAGGAAATCATCACCGATCTGGCACGCAGGGAACTCACCAGCTACAAACAGCTGCCGGTCAATTATTACCAGATCCAGACCAAGTTCCGCGACGAAGTGCGCCCACGTTTTGGCGTCATGCGCGCACGTGAATTCATCATGAAAGACGCCTACTCCTTTCATCTCGACCAGGATTCCCTGCAGCAGACCTATGATGTGATGTACCAGACCTACACCAACATCTTCACTCGCCTGGGGCTGGAATTCAGGGCCGTTATGGCAGACAGCGGCGCCATCGGCGGCAGCAGTTCACACGAATTCCATGTGCTGGCCGAGTCCGGTGAGGATGCCATCGCCTTCTCCAGCGACAGTGACTATGCTGCAAACATTGAAAAGGCAGAAACGCTGGCTGACGATACGGCACGTCCTGCGCCGACAGCAGAGTTGCAGACGATCGAGACACCGGATCAGCACAGCATCGAAGATGTCTCTGCTTTTCTTAAGACTGATCCAGCGCAGTGTCTTAAAACCCTGCTGGTCAATGGTGCAGAAGAAGGCAGTATCGTTGCGCTGGTGCTGCGCGGTGATCATGTACTCAATGAGATCAAGGCATCACACCTTGAGCTGGTTGCAGAACCTTTGAGTTTTGCCAGTGATGAACAGATCAAGCAGGTTGCAGGCTGTTCGGCTGGCTCGCTGGGCCCGGTTGGCCTCAATATTCCCGTCATTGCAGATCATGCTGCACTACAGACCGCCGATTTCGTCTGCGGTGCCAATATCGACGGCAAACACTTGACCGGCGTGAACTGGGAGCGTGACTGCCCTGCCCCGCAAGCAGCCGACATACGTAATGTAGTAGACGGCGATCCCAGCCCGGATGGCAAAGGTACGCTGTCGATCGTACGCGGCATTGAGGTCGGTCACATCTTCCAGCTCGGCCAGAAATACTCAACCGCGATGGATGCCAGCGTGCTCGATGAAAACGGCAAGAGCGTGGTCATGACCATGGGCTGCTATGGTATCGGCGTGACCCGCATCGTTGCGGCCGCTATCGAACAGAACCATGACGATAATGGCATCATCTGGCCGGATAATATTGCACCGTTCACGGTAGCCATTGCACCGATCAATTTCCAGAACTCCGACAGTGTGCGTGAAGCCGCCATTCAAATTCACGATGAGCTCAGCGCAGCCGGTATTGAAGTGTTGCTGTATGACCACAAGGCGCGCCTCGGTGCCATGCTTGCTGACCTCGACCTGATCGGCATTCCGCACCGCATCGTTATTGGCGAACGCGGTCTTGCTGACGGTAACGTCGAGTACAAGGCACGTGCGGCAGAGGCAGGAAAAGACGTCCCGCTCGCAGAAATCGCCTCGCTGCTGAAGGACTCCATTCAGCCCTGAGCAAACTATACTCAGGGATATGTGTTTACGATTCCTGATAGTGCTCCCGATACTCGCGCTGCTGTCAAACATTGCAGGCGCAAATCCTGCCGTGCAGGCGACAGCGGACCCGGAACTACGCCAGCTGCTGGCCGATGCAATCGAATCATCCGACAGCTTCAATGACCGCTTTGATGCCGAGGTATGGCTATTCGACATGTCCGGCCGCATGGAACCTTTCGTGACTGACAAGGAATTCAGACTCGACCTGTTGAAGAACATTCATCGCGAAGCGACACGGGTCGAACTTCCGCCTGAACTGGTCATCGCCGTCATCGAAATCGAAAGCCGTTTCGACACCTTTGCCATTTCAAGATCAGGCGCGCAGGGACTGATGCAGGTGATGCCCTTCTGGCTGAACGAAATCGGTCACCCCGAAGATAACCTGGTCGACATGAATACCAACCTGCGCATGGGCTGCACCATCCTCAAGTATTACATGGACATGGAAAAGAACAACTTGCGCGGCGCACTGGCGCGCTACAATGGCAGCTACGGCGATATAAAACACACCTACAGCAATAAAGTGCTTGATGCCTTGAGAATCCGCTGGCATCAGAAATAGCATGTTCAATCACAGCTAACGAACATTTCCGCGTCCTGGTAATTTACTGATAAACAGGTGCTTGAGGAAACCGCGGCTTTGTTACATTGTCACACATAGTTGCAAGCAACAAGCGTACAATATCCGGTAAGAAATCTTTGAGAGGATTTGAAATGAAACAAAATGTAGGCAGCATTGACAGAACAATCCGCATCATCGTGGGACTCGGGCTAATCAGCCTTGTATTCGTTGGCCCGCAAACCGTGTGGGGCTGGATCGGTGTGATTCCGCTGGTAACAGCAATCATCGGCTGGTGCCCACCGTATTCGCTGCTGGGTATCAACACCTGTGGTGTCAAACACTAGGTTCCCGCCACCTTATCGATAGTATAAAAGCCCGGCAAAGCCGGGCTTTTTTCCAGGCAAAAACACTTATTCTCTAATGCTAATCACCACAGGCGATTGTAAATCATCTGGATATCGCCAACCTGGATCTCATAGCCAGAACGGTAGGATTCAGCCATAAAAAAATATCGATCTATTCTCTCGCAAAGGCGCAAAGGTCGCAAAGAAAGATGAATACAAAGAAAATATTTCTTGGAGTAAATAATCACATATTACCTTTGCGTTCTCTGCGCCTTTGCGAGAGAAAAAGACATTAAACTTTTAAAATTGTCCAGCTACAGCCAAGTAGCATGTAGGGTGGGCTACGCCCACCATGATTACTGGAATATCAAGATGCTGTTGCAATTCTCCTGAATTATTATTGCCCCAGCTCCAGCCTTACCGCTTGCAATATATCGGAGCCCAACGGCTTTTGAATAAACGCTACTATGCCACTGTTCTCGATTTTATAATCGCTGTTCGCAAATGCAGCTTTAAACACAGACTGGTCCTGTTCAATCAAATACGGTCCTTTAATTTCACGTACCACGTAATCATGACGAAGATGCCTCCCTTCATTCTCTCCATCGGTAACCTCTGAACTTAAACCGTGTTCATAGAACACGATATAGGCAACGGCCTCATCAGTATTATCGGTTTGTATCCTGGTATTTAGTACAACATCAATCGTTTTTGTGTTTAAAGATGCACTCAACTCGAGCTGATACTCGGCCGCGATTGAATTGATGCGCACAATCTCGTTGTCAAAAGAACCGTGACGCCTGAAATCCTTTCCGTTCATCATGAACTGCGGCGTATAAACCGTACGGCTTTTGTTCAGCATCGCCTGCTGGCGCTGGCGATCATCGTACTGCTCATTCGCAAACCTGTCACGCCAGCCTATGTAATCCCAGTAGGTGACATGAAAAGATAAAGGAATCAGCTGCCGGTCACTGATATCAGCAAGCTTCAAGCGCGACATGAACCTGTCCGCCGGCGGACAGGAACTGCAGCCTTCCGAAGTGTAAAGCTCGAGCAGCGCTACTCGATTAGCAGGACTGACAGCAGTTAGAACCTGTGGCGCCTCAGCCAGGGACTGCAGGGAAAACAGTAGAAAAAAGACAAAGGTAATGGATCTGGTCATAGTTCCTGTGACAGCAGTGATCAGGGGAAATTCAAGATGATCGAATTTAGTACGCATCACTTCATCCAGGCTATGTGGCTGAATGAATATTTATTTTTGCCGCAAAACACGCAAAGAGCGCAAATGGTTTTTTTATTTAAGAAATCTATATAGATGTCACGACGGGCAGTGCCAACCCTACTCTGCAGCACTGTACATATGCAGGCCTGTAATGCCAGGGAGATCCCTTGCTTCGATCAAAATGGCACACAAATTATTCTCTGTGCTCTCTGTGTCTCTGCGGTAATTTTTTATTTTAATTCTTTTGCGCCTTTTGCGTGTTTTGCGGCTAATTATTTGATTACATTAAACACAGAACCCGGATTACAGAATACATCCATGTATTCTGCCCTTCGGGCCAGACTGAGGCTGTTCACTAAAATTGACTGGATCAATTTTGAACATCACGTTTTTTGTGATGGTCCGGAGGACAAGGCACATGGACGTGACGAGTAAATTCGATCCAATCGAATTTAGTTCGCTTCACTTCATCCAGGCTACACCGCCGTCATCGCCGCCCTGACACAGCGCAGCACTTCGTAGTCGAACATGCCATCCAGCGCATCGTAAACCGGCTTGAGTTTTGCCTGGCCATCATCGGTTGCAAGAATGGCTTCCTGTATCGCTGTTAATTCCTGCTCGGTTATTTCAATCACATCATTCAGCTTGATATCACCCTGTTCAATGCAGACCGCGAGATGACTATATACAGTTGATGGTTTGATATTGCGCTGTTGTGCTATGGCTTCTATGTCCAGCCCGCTTTTAAATAATTGCAGGCTTTCTGCAGTAGTATCCGTGCTCGCAGTATTTGTTTGTTCGATGTGAGACAGGATTACCGCTAGAAAATCATCAGCGTATTTCTCCAGCTTGCTTTCGCCTACGCCCGATATTCGTGAAAACTGCTCACGGTTCTGCGGCTGGCGTTCGACCATCTCGACCAGGGTTGCATCATGGAAAATGACGTAAGGCGGTACATTATTTGATTCGGCAAGCTGCTTGCGGCAGGCACGCAATGCTTCCCACAACTGGTTATCTGATGCCTTAGACGTGTTGTACGACTTTCTGCCCTTGCGCGCTGTCTTAGCCTGTTTGCTTTCCTTGCGTAGCATTAACATTTGCTCACCACGTAATACGGGACGGCACGATTCTGTCAGCAGCAGGTTGCCATGGCCCTCGATATCAACGCTGAGTAAATTGTGCGCGATCAGTTGCCTGAAAACACTGCGCCATTGATGGGTATCCAGTTCATCGCCAATGCCGTATACGCTGAGCCTGTCATGGCCGAAGCGTTTTATTCGGTCATTGTCCTTGCCCTGCAATACATCGACCAGGTAAGTCACACCGAAGCGCTGCCCGGTACGATGCACGGCAGATAATGCCTTTTGTGCCACCACGGTCGCATCCCAGGTTTCCACCGGTGACAGACAGGTATCGCAGTTACCGC
>CAZRKQ010000004.1:0-19653 GCA_964600755.1 uncultured Thiotrichaceae bacterium | reverse complement strand
ACCTCAAGTCAGCCTTGGTACTGGCGGAGGCTGTTGGCAATGAACGCCTTGCCAGCAAGGTGGCGATCAGTCTCGGTACAGCCTTTATGTTCTCAAACCGTACTGACGAGGCACAGGAGTTGCTCGAAAAAGCTGCTGCTGAAGAGCGTGCAGCCGGGCATCCGGGTACGGCTGCTGTTGCCGGCAACAACCTGGGCAATCTGCTGGCATCACAAGGTGAATTCGAAGCAGCTATTTCAACATTTCAGCAAGCCGTATCAGATGCCCGGGCCGCTCAAAATAACAAGCTGGCTGTAAAGGGATCAGTCAATATTGCCCGCACACAGGTTGACAGCAATCGCCAGCAAGAGGCACTGGAGCAACTTAACCAGGCAAGGAAGGAAGCAGAATCGCTTCCGGCTTCACACGAAAAGGCGTATATCCTGATCAGTATCGGCAGGCTCTATTCACGTCTGGCCGCTGCTACTGAAGCATCGAACGCTGAGCTGGAAAAACTTGCCGAAAATGCGCTCAATGAGGCTGCCAATGTCGCCCAATCGATCGGTGACAATCGGGCATTGTCATTTGCGTATGGCTACCTCGGTGAGCTCAACGAACAGGCGGGACGCATTGAAGAAGCAATGATGTATACCCGCAAAGCTACGCATCACCTGCAAAAAACACCGGCGCCTGAAATCAGCTACCGCTGGCAATGGCAGGAAGGGCGTTTGCTACGGGCACAGGGAAATACAGATCAGGCAATCAGTGCCTATCAGCGCGCTGTTAATGATCTGCAAACCATTCGGCCGGTACTGGCTTCGACTGACATTGGCAGAAATGGTGGATTCCGTGAAGAAGCTGGACGTTTATATCTGGACCTTGCTGATCTGATGCTGATAAAGGCAGATAGCACTGCAGATTCAGGCACACTTGAAGCTGAATTGCGTGAGGTGCGAGCTACGGTAGAAATGCTCAAGGGCGCAGAACTGGAAAACTATTTTCGCGATGATTGTGTCGCTGCATTAAAGGCAAAGACAGCAGGGATCGATCAATTGGGTAAACACACGGCTGCTATTTACCCCATTGTGCTGCAGGATCGCCTTGAAATCCTGTTAAGTATGCCAGATGGCATAAGACGCTATACGGTTTCTGTCAGCGCCGAAGAATTGAACAATGAAATTAACCGCTTCCGCGCTCGCCTCGAGAAACGTACAACGCACCAGTACAAGCGTCATGCAAAGAAATTATACAGCTGGCTGATACAGCCGCTGGAAAAGGATCTGCAATCGCAGAAGATTGACACACTGGTATTCATCCCGGATGGCGCGCTACGCACCGTTCCTCTCAGCGCGCTATACGACGGCAATACTTTTCTGGTTGCACGGTATGCTGTAGCGACAACGCCGGGGCTAACACTAACTGATCCCAAACCACTGCCAAGAGAGAACGTGAAGTTGCTGGTAGCGGGATTGACGGAAAGTGTACAGGGTTTTCCGCCATTGCCTGATGTCGAGGGTGAGGTAACGAAGCTGGAGCAGTTATACGACGGTGCAGTGCTTGAGAACAACGGCTTTACACAATCGAACATCGAGCAGGAGCTGGGCGATACACCTTATTCGATTGTGCATGTTGCATCACACGGCAGATTTCAAAGTGATGTGAGGGATACCTTCCTGCTGACCTATGACGGCAAACTAAACATGGACACACTGGAAGGTTACATGGCCAGTACAACATACCGTGACCAACCGGTTGAACTGCTTACACTCAGCGCCTGCCAGACTGCAGTGGGCGATGACAAGGCGGCTCTTGGTCTCGGTGGTGTCGCTGTAAAAGCAGGCGCAAGGAGCGCTGTAGCAACATTGTGGTATATCAATGATAAGGCATCATCATTACTGGTTACGGAGTTCTATGCAAACCTGAAGGACTCGGATATTTCCAAAGCCAGAGCACTTCAGCAGGCACAGTTAGCACTGCTTGATGATCCCCGGTTCAGTCATCCGAGTTACTGGGCGCCGTTTCTGTTGATTGGCAACTGGTTGTAATCGACACGTTATTTACCAGTCAAGATTAAACTGTAAATTTCAGTAGAGATAAAGAATGCTACCAGCCTGAACGTGGCTGGTCAGATCCACTCGATCAGGTTGGCACTAAGCAGGAAGTGGATGCCATCGTCCTGCAGGGATGAGATGTCATCATTGACAACATCTTCAAATGCATAACCCCAGTAGACCTGTGCATGTACTTTTGGTGTTGGATCCCATCGCAGACCAACGCCTGCACTGTAAATGAAATCTGGATTCGGGCCATTGGGTAGTACGTTGTTATTTGCACCACCGGCATCAATGAAAGGTGCCAGTGCAACCACGTTTCTACCACTTGCGTCCTTCATAAGCGGATAGCGGTACTCGAGCGATAGATCATATCCTCTATCGCGCACCAGGGTATTTTCCCGATAGCCACGCACACTGAGTGCACCACCAACCGAGTATTGTTCCATGATAAATAGCGGATCGTTTGTATATTGAAGGTTGGTCTTAAAGATCAGCTGTCCCGTATTCTCTCCAAAAAACTTCGCCCACTGGAATTGGCCCAGCCAGGCAATAAATTCACCACTGGGGACATCGCCCTGGTTAACAGTGGCATCGAATGCATCGATGCCGATACTGAACAGGGAACGCGCGGCCAGCACATTGTCCAGGCTGCGGTTAGTCCAGTCCTGGGAGAAGCGGATAATGGATGCCTTAACCTCGCCATCAGGAGGTACACCCGGTGTAAATGCAAAGCCGGAACCCAGCAGTTTAGATTCACTGGTACGCAAGTTAAATCCCAACGCCATACTGAATTTCTGCCGAGGTGTACGATAGAAGGGGTGACTCACCATGAAACCCAGCGTTGTTGTTGTGTTCTCGATATCCAGCGTCTGGAATGCACCGTTGACAATTTCTGCATCTGAATAATCAGCAAACAGGCTGAGGGTGGTGTCATGAGCATTCAAGGGCACACCCCAGTTAACGTAGCTGTTTGTCAACCCTTCGCCGATGCCGACGGAACCACTAAGTACATCACCATAACTGGTAAGGTCGTAGAAATATACCGGTAGCACGGCGCGTACATCACCCAGTGTGGGAGACAGGCGGTTATCGATGACCGGAATAAACTGGAATCTTGGGCCCTCCTTGACTTCAGTGGTGAGACTGGCTTCACCTGGTCGGTCTCCGGGCCTGAGTGCCGAGTTGATGGTGTCGATTACCGGAGATTCGAGGATGATCTGAATCTGCTCTTGCAGTTCCTGCACATTGAGCGGCGGCCCGGCACCGAGCTTGAGACGTTTTATAAGAAAGTTTGAAGACAGATGCCTGTTGCCGGTAACTTCATACTCAGTCAGCTTGCCTTCGACGATGACCATCTGGATGACACCATCAACAACCTTCTGATCAGGGAGCACGGCACCGGAGTTAATGTAACCGTGCTGGATGTAATAACGGGTCAGCGCAACGCGAAGATCTTCAAGCTCACTGCTGGTGACAACGCGATTTTCATATGGCGCCGTTATTTTCTTTAGCTCCTCGGTACTGAAAACCGTGTAGCCTGTGAGGAGAATTTCCCTGATAAAGACTCTGGCACCGTAAGGTACCTTCTGTTCTTCAGGAACGGGTTCTTTTTCTTCGGGCTCCCTGGCGGGTTCTGCGGGCAAGGTTCCCGGCGGTAGTTCGATTGGTGCCTCGGCGGGTTCTGCTGCAGGCAGCTCCGGGCGGAAATCACCCGGTCGGGTGATACCGCCCGCGGGTGTATCGCCTGGTGCGCCAGGTCCTAACGGTTGAGCATATGCTGAACCGCAATACAAACCAAGTCCGAGTGCCAGAATGAGAGACCGCGAAAGGGTATTCATTGCCGAATTGGTGTTCAAAGTCCTAATCTCCCCGGTGCCGGTTCTCGAGGAGATCCGGCGTGCTGATTCTGTATAGGCATATCTATTGTGAGCAGGTCAGCTGGGCAATCTGTAATGATGACTGGTGCGAGTATGGTGCCCACCAGCGATTGCTGCTGACAGAATTGCTGTCTTCTTCTTCGTTGTCCATGTCAGCCGCTGTTGCATAACTCGGCAGATATCCATCCGGATCGACAATCATTCCACCCGGGCCTGCATCGACCAGGCTGCTCGCGCCAGCAGTCGTACCGCAACGTTCACTAATCAGGCTGGTCACATCCAGGAAATTGTCTGGAAGTACGGCAAGATCCTTGGAGATTTCTTCATCCGGCGAGCTGATGTTAACTCTACCGTCGATCCCTAAAGCAGAAGACGCATCGACAACACTGTCCGGTGTCGCTATGAAGTTACCTGCGACGATATTGATATTACCACCGGGTCCGCCGAAGGCATTGGCCAGGATGCTGCTCTGTTTGAGGATGACAAAGTCGGGATCAATGTCGATGTTGCCGCCGCCACCAACACCACTCTCGACAGAGGTTGTGATTTCAGACTGGTCAAGCAAGATTCTTTCGACTGCCATGATACCGATGTTACCACCGTCGGACACCGTGGCTTGTGTACTGATACTGCTGCCGGACATTTCGAGTCGTTGACCGGCATCAATCGAAACGTTGCCAGCCAGGCCATCACCCAGGCTGCTCGCCGAGATGCTTGAACCGCTTTGCATGGAGATAGAATTGCTGGCTGTTACGGTGATGTCGCCGCCATTGCCACTGCCGACTTCGAGTTCGCCTGTTCCATCATTAACCAGGCCGCTCCGACTGCGTATCTCAGCGTTGTTACTCATTACCAGTGTACCAACCTGGACATCTACGGAACCACCGTTGCCATCAGAGCTGGTCGATGATGTTATTCTGGAGGGGCCATCCATATTCAGTGTTGATGCAGTTACCGATACCGGGCCGGCGCTACCGGCAGAAGGATTCGGGTCATTAAGATTTATCAGTCCTAATAGTTGTAGTGCTCCAAGTGCATCATACAGATCGGCATCGGGCTGCAGAAGCGGGCCACCCGCAAACAGGTTTATCGCCTCAATGAGTTCATCAAAGTTCGCTGTTCCAAATCGTTGTGCCAGGGCATCTTCCACTTCAGACGATGGTTCGGGTGCAGCGCTCGCAATACCACTGTTATCGCCCGAAATATTTATTGCATTACCGGCACTAACAGTCACACTGCCGCCAGTGCCTGTTCCGGCAGTACTGCCAGTAATTTCGAAACCATCCTGAATATTGATATCGCCTGTTGCATGGACATCGATATTACCTGAGTCGCCAGCGAAGATACTCTGCGAAGCAATTGCACCAAAGGGCATGCCATCCCTCGACAGGTTTATGTTGGAAGCGCTGATGTTGATATCGCCAGCGCGACCAAAGGCCAGGCTTTCAGAGCTGATAGATGCCCCGCCACGTATTGTCAGTCCACCCGGACCTGTAGCTGTAACAGTAATCGTGCCGGCATCAGCATACGTGAGTTCCGGAAGAAAAGGATTGAATGTTGGAAAAGGTACAGTAAGGCTGTCATCCCCAAATGCCGGATTAAAGTTGCTGGATGCATTTAAACCTGTAAGTCCGGTAGAGTCACCTTCGCCGTCCAGGATGACCTGTTCAGCATCAACGGTTATGTTGCCACCTGCACCGTCATAGGTATTAATATTTGCAACGAAGGCACCATTGCGAACTTCAACAGAATTACCGCTAATGGCAATGTCGCCTGCTGGACTCGGGCCCAGGCGTTCACTGATAACAGCTGCCACACCCGTTACTGATACATCACCACCACTTATACTTATATTGGAGGCTATAGGGGGTGGAACGGGAACAGGGCTACCTCCGAAAGTGGTAATTCCTGAGACGAAAGGCATGCCACTGTTATCCGGAAGCGGAATGAATGGCGCAGCAAAGGTCTGGATTGGTGCTGTGCCGGTGATGCTGACCAGCTCGGTTGCACCAATATCGATATTACCGCCACCGGGTGGTCCTGTCAGACCTGCTAAAAACAAATAGCCCGGTGCGATCATTGCGTCACTTATGACGACATTCCCACCCCGGATATAAACATCAGTTGTATCCAGAATCGTACCACCCGTAATCGTTACATTACCGAGTGTGTCGAAAGATGAAAGATCATAGTCTCCGCTACCAGGCACAACGCTTCCTGCTGATGCAACACTCACCACTTCAAAGCGGTTTCCAGTTGGCTGGATTAAACTGCCTGTACTGTCTGGCAAAAACCCGGATAGTTGTGTAATTGCGCCTGGTGCTGCCTGTTGAAGGGTGACGTCACCTCCTATAAGGCTCAAGGTGGCACCGGGCGGCAGGTTGAGACTCAAACCAGTCACCAGTTGCGTGCCTTCTAGGGCAATATGTCCAGGATTGCTATCAAGAAATCCAAAGGCGCTTGGTGGTGAACTGGTCAGTACAGATGCTGCGCCAAGATTGGCAAAAAATACACCGTTTGCACCAAGGCTAATAGAATCACTTGTCGTCGCATAGAAAGAGCCATCGACACTGATGGATGCGCCTTCCTTGAAGATCATCCCGTTGGGATTCATGAAATAGAAATTTGCGCTCGGGATCGACGAGGTTAGAGGTCCGTTAAAGGTCGATGGATTACTGCCGGTTACCCGCGAGATCACATTATCGATTGCGGCAGGTCCGGTAAATGTCGCGCTTTCACCCGCGTTGATACTGAAGTCACTGAAACTGTGAAACAGGGTCGAGTCTACTGTCATGCCGGCCGTGTCCGGGATGGTGAAAGCGCCGGAAAACGAGCCAGTAGTACCCATGGAGCCGTCGTAACTGCCCCCCGCCCAGGTGGCAGATGCTGTAGCGACACCAATTGCTATGCCTGTACACAATAGCAGTTGTTTACAGCAGAGACTGTTTTCATGCATTTACAACTTCCCTCCCTGAGTAGTAATCATCATCATTGTGATCACTACTCCCTTGTTGCTGCAGAACCAGCTGGTGCATCCCTGCACCGTGTGATTCCTGGATTGCTATCCCGTTATAAGTTTACTGAAAAGTGTAGGGATGACCGGCACACTGTGTTGGAAGTGTATCACCTGCACTCGGGACGACAAGGACAATACCCTCACAAGTTGCCTTGCTCATTCCATCAATAAGGGTAGCGTCACTACCGCCGATAGCAACCTCGCAAATACTGGCTGCACCTCTTTTACCTTGTACCCAGTTCACCGTTGCGTTTGCATTAAGGTCGACAATAACGTCTTCACCGTCCGTATAGTCAGTGATAGTGTCATTGTCTACGTTGCCAAACAGTATAAAGGCGTCGCTGCCGGTGCCACCGGTCAAAACGTCATTGCCACGGCCGCCGTCCAGGCAGTCGTTGTCCGCACCGCCATTGAGTACGTCATCGTCACTGCCGTTGTTCGAGAACGAGGAGCAGTCTGCATTCGGGCCGGTGCAATCATAGCCTAGTAGCAGGTCATTTCCGGCATCGCCGTTAAGCAGATCCGCGTTGTTTCCACCTTGCAGTACATCATCACCTTCATTGCCGTTAAGTGTATCTGCACCACTGCCGCCGAGTATGGTGTCATTGCCATTGGAGCCGTCAATCTTGTCGTCGTTGTTGCGGCCGTGGATGAATGCCACCATATGCAGGTAGGTCCCGGAAAAGTCCCAGTCATTGACCTGGTTGTCAGGTGTTGAGACGATGGCGGTCCACCTTGGCAACACAGGCGGGATGGTATTGTCGCCAGCATATCCCGGTGCATCGGGATTTGCGCCAACGGCAGCCAGATTGAGTATGGCGCTGCCGCCGCCTTCTGCAGGACTGAAGAAGAATATCTCTGCAGGGTCACCATCAAATGAACACGTTGTCTGCAGGAAAGACTCAGGGTATGTAATTAATCCGGGGCCTCCGCCACAGGCAGCAATGGCAATCTCGAATTCGCACGAGGGCAGGGATTTCAGGTCTGCCAGGTCATTGATGCAGAAGGCTAGCGTAGTGTCCTGGATCTGGAAGTCACCAACTGCCGTATTCATACCGCCTATGGGTGGGTTAGTCGGATCATTGTCACCAAAACAGTTTGGGAACCCAGTTGACTGGAGGTCATTACACCAGTCAGATTTGAGTGTAAGGGCTTCACAAGCTCTGAGTTTGTCAGACTTGCTCTTGAGTGCTGCGGTCCCGGGTTTGAGTTTAAGGTCTGCTGGTCCACACTCTATGCATACCTCATTGGAGTAGAGCACAACGTTTGCGTCGACTGATTCATCGTTAAGGGTGGTTGCTGCCGGGAACAGGTTGGCTGGAATGCCGTTGTTGAATCCGAAGCCAACTTCAAAATTACACACATTATCGGGAGTTGAAGTTGAGCATGATGTATAGGGTCCACTTGTCGGCAGGCTTGTGTCAACCTTGAACCGACCATCCAGTAATGCGCCGGGGTCCGGAATGTTCTCGAGTGCGGGAACTGTATAGGTACATTTTTCCGCTGAACAGTTACCACCAAGGCTGTCGGTATCGATGGGATCACAGACTTGAGTGACGTTTTCGTAGCATATGCCCCTGTTACTGCCGTCGGCGCCTAAGAGTTCATACACGGCCTCACCGGTTTGTGCATCGCGTATGATTGTCGCATGTATCTTGCCTGACAGGCATAGCCTGCCTGTTATATCAGGGGTGCCATCATCCGGATTCTCCAGAAAATTGAATGTAACCGGTGCCAGTCCGTTTTCATCACTTGAGGTAAGGTTGAAGGTGATGATGCTACCTCCGAGGTTGAATGGTGAGCAGAAGAAACAGCCGCCGCCGCCAGTTGGAAATGCTGATGCAGTTTGTGAACCAAGAAAAGCAAGCGCTGCAAGAAAAATAAAACTAATACGATCGGTTTTGATAACCATGTTAATGAGCCTCCTTTTTAAACATTTATGATCTGCTGAAGTTTCAAGTGAACAGATACGCGTGCCTCAGTGACTTAAAAAGTAGGCACGGTTAGCCAGAAAAACCGGTTACAGATCATCTGAAATTTGGAAACAGTATACTCTTGAAGAGCCATAATTGAAAAGTGGGAATTTCCTATGTTCAGATAGGCGGTATTAGATTCATTCTATAAAAATCATCATGATGTATTAATTTATAGCTTTATATACTCACAACCATACAGGGCACTAAATTGTGCCTAAGGATGTTTATTAGTTAGCTGAAGCAGATGGCCTTATTAACGCAAAGTTAATATACCACATGCCGAGAAACAGTTAAGATTCAGAATCATAAGGAAATTTTCACTCACTACCTATGTTAACTACAGCTTTTACTTGTCATGGTTTTCGAGCAGATTGAACGGTTACTCAAGCCGACAGCTATCAGTCTTGCGCTGGGAGTAATCGCGAGCCTTGTTATTATTGGATTGCGCAGTGCTGGATTATTTCAGTTTGTCGAGTTGGCGACCTATGATGTCTACCTTCGTTTGAAGGAACAACAATCAATTACTGAACCGCGTATTGTGCTTGTTCAAGCGATTGAGGAAGACATCCAGAAACTGGCGGAGTGGCCTCTGTCCGACAGTCACATGGCAGAGATGCTGGATAAACTTCTGCTACATGAGCCGCGCGCCATTGGTGTGGATCTGTATCGCGATATTCCAGTAGCGCCCGGTACTGATGAGTTAAACAGGTTACTCACCAGTGACAAGCGTGTCTTTATTATAGAAAAGTTTGGCGATGATATAAGCAAACATGTTGCAGGGCCGGCTGTGTTGCGTGGGACCGAACAGATCGGTTTTGCAGATATCACTGTGGACAACGACGGAGTCGTCCGTCGCGGGCTGCTGTTTCTGGATGATGGAAAGAATGTCTCGGTTTCTCTTGCGCTGCGCCTTGCCATGGCTTATCTGGCAGAAGAGGGTATTTCACCGCAGCAAGGCAATCCCGACCCGGAGCATATTCGCCTCGGTTCTGTAACCTTGCAGCCATTCGAGGCTAATGACGCGTTTTATGTGAATGCTGATGATCGCGGTTACCAGTATATACTGGATTACAGGGGGGGAAGTGAGCGCTTTAAAACCTATACGCTTACAGACGTACTTGAAGGGCGTATCAACCCGAAACTGATCAGAGATAATATTGTTATTGTTGGTGTCAACGCTGAGAGCGTGAAGGATGAATTTCTGACACCCTATGATCGTTTTACCCGTCTTGGTCTGGCTACAGCAGGGATAGCAGTGCATGGCTACGAGGTTAGCCAGCTTATTCGCGCAGCTCTGCAGGGTGACGCACCCATGCGCTTCCTGAGTGATCGCTTCGAAAATCTGTGGATTCTGTTATGGGGTATGGCTGCAGCACTGGTTGGCTTTGTTGCGCGATCCAGCATGCGCTTCTCACTGTTTACACTGGCCGGACTGCTTCTCCTCACAGGCACGACAGCCCTCGCATTTGTTAACCATTGGTGGTTACCCATTGCGCCGGTCGCGATTGCCTGGGTGACATCAGCGGGATTGGTGACTGCTTTTATGACTGGCCATGAGAAGCAGGAAAAAAAGTTCCTGATGGATCTGTTCAGCAAGAATGTCTCGACCGAGGTTGCTGACGAGATGTGGAAACATCGTGAGACCTTTCTCAAGGGTGGGCGGCTTGAGCCACATACGATGATGGTAACTGTACTGTTCTCCGATCTGGCAAACTTCACACCCATTGCCGAACGACTTTCACCTGCGGAATTGATGGACTGGCTAAACAATTACATGGAAACAATGGCAGGGCTGGTTATCAAGCATGGCGGGGTAGTAGATGATTACTATGGTGATGCGATCAAGGCCAATTTCGGAGTGCCTTTACCACGTAATAGTTCAGAAGAAGTCCGGGAGGATGCTGCAAACGCAATCCGTTGTGCGTTGGCGATGCGAAAGGAAATGGAACAGCTGAATGCGTCATGGTCAGCAGAACATGCGCCGCTGGTAAAAATGCGTATGGGTCTCGCTACAGGGCCGGTGGTGGCCGGTTGTCTTGGCAGTGCACAACGCATGAAGTACACAACTATCGGCGATGTGGTCAATACATCCGCGCGGCTTGAAAGTTATGGCAAGGAGATTCCCGAACGATTCCTTGATCCCTTCTGTCAAATCATGGTTGCGGCTTCAACAGTTGAACAACTGGATGACAGTTATGACCTCGAGCCGGTTGGTACTCTCCAGCTCAAAGGCAAGTCACAGGGTGTTGAGGTGTTTGCATTGATGGGCGAACGTAAGCCCGCATAGTCCGTCCCTGATCATTGACTAAGGACTTTTTTGTTTGAGCGCTGATTAATTGACCGGCGTCATGTTTTTTACACAGAAAGCATTTATGCTGTAGCATTTCAGCAGTAAAATGAAAGAGCCTGCATATATAACGGAAAGAGTAAAGGTGGTAATTATGAAGGTTTTAAATGTACTGACTGGTATTGTACTTGGATTGGTTGTCACAATGTCAACTGTATGGAGTGCGGAAACTGATGTAAAGTCAGAAAACAAGGCGAGTGAAAAGGTAGAAGTC
This sequence comes from uncultured Thiotrichaceae bacterium, assembly GCA_964600755.1. Taxonomy (GTDB): domain Bacteria; phylum Pseudomonadota; class Gammaproteobacteria; order SZUA-229; family SZUA-229; genus JABDQW01. The sequence continues at coordinate 8,190 of CAZRKQ010000004.1, read as the reverse complement.
AAGGCGAGTGTAAAGTCAGAAAACAAGGCGAGTTCCGGGAGTTCGGAAGAATTTGTTTACAAACCTCCAATGCGAGGAGCACCTGCAGCACGAATCGGTGGAGGTACGCGTGGCATAGGTGATGTGACGCTCGAGCTCGTTGTTCTTGCACCTGATCATACCGGACTCACGACCAAGGAACAGCCGACGCTGTACTGGTATGTTTCTGAGCCTGTGCCATCGAGGCTCGAGGTCACCCTGATCAATGATGAAAACATAGATCCGGAACTGGAGGAAATAGTTGCTACCCCTGGCTCAGCGGGCATTCAAAGTATCGACCTCGCCAAATCGAGTGCAAAGCTCAAAACTGGCCTGGAGTATCGCTGGTTTGTATCCGTTGTTGCAGATCCAGATCAGCGGTCCAATGACATTGTTGCCAGTGGCACTATCCAGCGGATTAAGCCGGAAGGTACTCTCAAGGATAGAATTAAGGGAGCAGATGAGCGCTCGTTAGTGCGTGTTTATGCGGAGGAGGGTGTTTGGTACGACGCTATCGATACCCTGTCACGCCTGATAGAGAAGTCGCCCAATGATGCTGCGCTTTTGCATCAACGCGCTACCTTACTTGAACAGGTAGGACTTCAGGCTGCTGCCAACTAGGTGGTATTTCAAACTCGAACTAGTTTTCGGATATGGAAAATGTGGCCACCCGACTCATGGAGCCTTTGTTGAAATCACCGAGCAGGATGTCCTCGTTGACATCACGTGCGTGGACTTTCCAGGAGTACGACCCGCCCGGTTGAAGTAATCCCGACGGAATAACCAGCTCGGGCTTATTCAGCAGTATGGATGTATATATGAGCTTGTCATCATTCCAGCTATCGCGGATAAACACCTGGTAATAACTGCCTTCACCGGTGGATGACCAGGTCAGTTTTTCAGGTGTTGGTATGTCATCCGCGCCGTCCGGGGGATTCATGCCAGATGCGCGGGGCAGGTGTGAGATGATCACGTAATCTTTTGCGATTATCTTTGCTCCGTCAGCCAGATTAATGGTGGCTGTGTACCAACCATTCTGGGCGCTATCAGGTACCTCAATCTGGCTCATAAATACATGTTTTTCAGGTTTGTCCCCTTGTTTCAGTACCATGTACTTTTCCAGGTTGAGTGATGTCAGCGTATTACCATCTGGATACTGCACCTCGATGCCTGTAATTTCACTGTAACGGATTGTCGAGAGCAATGGCATAAAAAACAGTTCACGATCTGGCCAGTTACATACGTGAATATCGAAAAATCCTGCCGGCGTGTAATGCAGGTCATTGCTGCGCATGCTGTCTGATGTCGCAATGGGCATCTCTGCAGCTATCGTCGCAGCTGTAAAAAATAACAGCGATGCGCCTGCAGCAATCGTATATATGCCTGTCTTACTGGTCAGTATCATCTTTATTTTTCTGACTGTGTGTGCGGGCATGACTTTCTCGCACTTTTAGCGAGAGTGCGCGCATTATGCCAACGCCAATTTCCGGATAGCTCAACAGGAGTGCGCCCAGTCTTGACTTCTCAAGGGAGAGCACGCGTGTGTCCTCGATAACATGCGCAGTTGCCGAACGTGGAAGATCGTCGACAAGATTCATCTCACCAAATGCTTCACCCGGCCCTACAAATGCAATGTATTCTTTTTTTGCGGGATCTGGATCAATCGATATTCCAATTTTACCTTCAGTCACAATATAGAGGTGATCGCCCCTGTCATTTATGTCAAAAGCACGCTCGCCTGCAAAGAATACGTCTTCTTCAAGTGCTTGTGCAACATACCTTAAATCGTCAGTTGTAACTTTAGAGAAGATGCTGGATTCTTTCAGGAACAGGATTCGATCAAACAGGTCAGCCATATTTGTTACTTCTCTTAAAGGCTAGGAGCGCAGCTCTGGCGCATTCCTGCAGCCAGGTATCCGGTCTCATCGAAAACGATTCAAGCACAGCTTCGGTATTTTCGGTGCTGGAAACATACGCTTCTCTTTTGGGTATGAAAGCATCCTGGATCAGTTGCCCAAGTGGTTGAGTCATTGCCCGGTTGGGTATCGAATTTAATGCTTCACAAGCGTTCGCCATATAACGGTCATCGAGCGTTCTAATGCCCGCCCGTATAATGGAAATAACGTTTGGTGCACACAATGGTTCCATTGCAGTGAGAATGATTTCGAGTATTTGCTGGAAACGTTCTTCGAGGACATGTTGAAATAGCCTCAAGGCGCGGTTATTGTCAACGTGCTGACCACGTATAGTAACCAGCGCCCTGTGTATCTGACGAGCATCCTCAATCTTTTTATTGATAATCAACTCAAGCGTACCATGGGGCATAGTTTCAATAACTGCATTGAGTAGCGTTTTCTGTGCTCTGGGCGCACCCCTGTTATCTTCAAGTATCCATTTTGTAGCAAGTTGCAGAGCATCAGGCGTTTCCTTATGCAGGATGCATGTAGCTGCGTCACGCACACGGGCATGTCCATCAGCCAATGCATCTTCGAGTTTGTCGAGGCACTGATCTTCAGGAAGCAGGTGGGCGCATTGCACAGCAGCGGCTCGTACATCGGGGTCAATATGCTCCATTGCATCAATAACCAGTTCCCGAATCTCCGGGTTGCATTCCCCTTGCCAGTGCGTGTTTGAGTCCAGGATATGTATTTTGCCCGCACTTTTTTGTGATTGAAATATGCGTGCACTGGAAACCTGGCACTTTTGCGCAATGTTTTCACGGATCCCTGGCTTTACTAAATGTTTGATATCCCGGATAAGCCCGATTGCTGCCAGCTGTTGTATTTCAGAGCCATTAAGTAAAGAGCTCCATTTACCAACAGCCTGCTCCTCAAGATTTACAAGTGGCCAGGATAACACGCCATGAATGCCGGCTGTCCGGATGCGTGGATCCGGGTCATCTAACGCCTGACTAACTAGCGGTATTGCTTCTTGGGTACGCGAGCCGATGAGTTTCATCAGTGCTGTAGTACGGAAATGATTGTCATGAAGCATGTGGTTTTCAATCAGGAAACTGTATATAGCTGGATCCTTCGTCGTCGATACAGCTTTGAGCAACTGATCGGCTATTTTAGGTGTGCTGCATACAATTACAGGCAGAATATGTTCCGCTGCCACTTCCGGGTAGGCCTCGGTAAGTATCTGGGCCAGGCTCACCGATGTTTCCTTACCACTGCCAATTGCATCCACAATGGACGCGAGATTTTCTTTACCAGTAAGTCGCAGTGATGTGGCGGATTGTTCTTCAGGAAGAAACAGATGTTCTTTTAGATGAGTGAGCAAAGTTTTACCGTAGGCACGATTCATACGGATGCTGTAATAAAGGAATAAACCCGCTGCTATAGTGCCTGGTATCAGAAAGTAAACTGGATCATTGAATTTTTGTAAATACCAGAGCAGGATCCCGCATATAAACAGGGAGACCGGTAGAACTATGGCTATTGACATAGCGCGGGCACGTCCCTGAATGTGTTGCGGAAGCACATTAAGAAACATCGTTCGTACCGGGTTATGAATTGCAGGCATTACTGCCTTGATGTTAAGGCTGCCGAAAATTGCCGTCGGCATACCCAGGTGGAAAATCATTCCAGCAAAACTTCCCAGCGAAACCACGGGAAATAATATGTTCACTGCGGGGACGCCGAAGCGCTGAATCAGCCGGCTCGTGAAAAATAGTTGTACTACCAGCGCCAGCCCGCTTGTCAAGATGGCCAGTGTGCCAAAGAAGGCTGTGAGATCTTCTTCCACGGCATAATTCTTTGTATAGACGCTTTTTACGCTGTAACTGATGATGTAATACGTGATGACCATGAACACCATGGCAATGGTGGAGAATCGTAGCAGTTCCGAAGTCATGGCGAACCGGAAACCCTGCCTGATTTGTGAACTCATGTGATGCAGTTTATGGGCCGATTTACGCGCCGGGCGGAAGTAAGGCGATGGTCCTTTCAATTTATGTCGAAGTGCGACCAATATTAAGGCCATCAATAGCAGTATAAACCACACCGTCAATATGTTGCTGGTGCCAACAACAGGTGCGTAAGCTGCAAGGAACAGCCCGCCTAGAATCATACCTATCTGCTGGCCTGAAAAAATAATGGGCGACAGGCGTTTCGCCTGTAATGTGTTCAGGTTCTGATTGAGATACAGGGCGCAGTGGATTAGCAAAACTTCAGAGACAAGCTCATAAAAAAGAAAATAGGCTGGAAACAGAAGAGGGTCAGCGTTCTGCGAAATTAGCACCCAGAATATCAGCACCAGGGTGGCGAGTAGAGCAAAAAGAATCTTAAAGAAACGCTCAGCCGAGATCAGATCGGCGACGCTGGCGTAGACCAGGCTGGTGACAAAAAACGCGCCACTTTGCACCACGTATATTAGCGGTAAATAGTCAATTCCAAATCGCTTGAGGAAGAGGGTGTTGGCTGTTGCGTTACCCAGGGCCATGCCGAATCCAACAACAATTAGGAAGACCAGAAAATAAAGGACTGTTCCAGCTTCGTCTTTCTCAACAAGAAAGAGTTTATGCAGCTGTATCACCCTAAAACTCGCGTTGATTATGGCTGTTTGATATTGAGGTGAAAGAGCTCGTACAGATGACGGTGACTGATGGGGCATGTTTAAGCCATGTATAGCTCAGCCAGATTTGTCGCCCATCCTCAAGTGCCAGCATTTGAAATCCTCCATATTGAGACCTGTATAGGCCAATCTTCATTATTGTATTATTACAGTCGACAGTCCAGATCCAGCTGAACTAACTCAAGCAGAAATTGAGTGATTTGTGCAATGTGTTCCGTAAAATAACGATGGTGAGGTTCTCGCAAATAGTAGTGTATATCAGAGATTAGTAATAAATGGTTATAGATTCGTCATAGCAGGTGTCGGTTTGATAAAACTCGTAGGCATGGATGAACTATGGTGAGATAACGGCTTAAGATCTATTGTATGGTAGCGCAGTTTGCAGATTAGATAATTTTCTATAAATATTCTTGATGTGTTAGAGCGACAGTTAGTGCGTAAAAATAGTGTATTTTTTTAAAAACAGTTATTCTTCTTAGTTTGTGAATATCGGGATGAGCAAATGCTGGAAAACATCATCTTATTGAAAGGCCTGGATAGCAGTCAGCTCGAAGCGTTGGAGGCTGGCGGTAAGCGCCGCAAGTATAAAAAAGGCAGTATTATCCTGAGCAGGGGTGATACAACAAGTTATCTGTTTGTACTGATAAGCGGCCAGGTGGATGCCTATATCGAGGAAGATGATAAGCGCATCGTAGTGAATACAGTTACACAAGGAGAAAGTTTTGGTGAGCTCGCCATGCTTGCTGGCGAACCCCGTTCAGTGAATATTATTGCCATGCAGGATTGCGAGGTGCTGGTTTTACAGCAGGAGGCTATATACAAATATCTTACCGAATCACCCGAGTTTGCCAGAAACATTATCCAGATGCTGGCAAAGAAAGTGAATGCGTTAACAGAAGATGTCAGCTGTTTTGCGCTGTTTGATGTATATCATCGCCTTGTTCGTGTTTTGCAGCACCATGCCGATGCGGGAATAACTGATCGACTCACGCAACAGGAAATCGCGGATCGGGTTGGATCTTCCCGTGAGATGGTAAGTCGTATTCTCAAAGATTTAAAGACGGGCGGCTATATTTCTGTCGAGAACAAGCGGATATGCATCAATAAGCCATTACCAGAAGCCTGGTAGATCGAAAGGGCGACGAGTAAATCCACCATAGTAATTACGGTTGTTCAGCGTGGCCGCCGTGTGAGCATATTAATTCCAGTGCCGGCATAAATCATAATATTTGCCATTTTCACTTTTCAATACTCACAGCAATAGTGTAATTATTCCACAAAACTGCTGTGAAATATTTCGAGGTAATAATAGGAGTGAACACATAAGCTTGTCCTCAGGATAAACAATAAGTAAGTGAAGGTAAAGCTATGTACTACACTGATATCAAACACTATTTACGTTTAAAAGAGCAGAAAAATGATGTTGCTGGTGTATCTCTTGTCGTATTCGGGATTGTCCTGATCGTCACGATCAGCCTGTTACTCATTCACGTACATTAGTAAACGATAATATTTGGCTTCGTTATAGTTGTTTTGAAAATTGTCCATTAAGCTCGCTCATGTAACCTGCTGGCCATGATTTTCTCGTGGCGTTTGGCGGCATCATATCTATGAATGTGTGCAAGTGGGCATGGGGTGAGATATGACCGTGTTTATGCGTAACATGCAAATTTACCTGCTGCCACAGTGAGCTGCATGGTGGTGAGAACGATGAGCGTAGATGTCTCACAATACTGGTCTCGTGTTTTCGTTCGGCATATGTCTGCTGGTGATCCAATAAAAGTCAGGTGCTTGTCTGGTTTTTTGTCCCCGGCCTTAATTGCGCATTAAGTAATTGAATACATACGTATTTTAACGCCCAAATATTTCAAAGAGCATGTTCATCCAATACTTGGTCGGTGTAAGAAAGTTCAAACTGGCCTGACACATATATTGCGCCACTCAGTAGGACTCGCTGTGAATAGGTCACAAAAATACAGTGAACTATATCGCGGTAATGAAAATGCACGTTTCATATGATTGTACTCAACAACACGGGAGAACAATCATGCATTACACAAATACCAAAAGTAACGCTGCTAACCAAGAAGGTTATGACAATAGAGTCACAGGTTCAAAAATAGTAAAAAACCCAGTATCTGTTGCAATTATCATAAACATGCTGCTGGTTCTTGCCACCGTACCGGCTCAGGCGATGGATAACTATCAATACAAGACGTTATTTTTGCCCAGTGATTACACTCTTAAAGCTGAGTCTAAGGGACGTGTCATGATTTACGATGGCCTGACAAGTAATACCGTTGACAAGGCTATGGATGAACAATTCAACCGCATCGAACATATGATGTTCGTCCGCATTGTTCATGAGCAGGATAATGGTGAATATTATGTTGAGGATGATGGTTGCGATTAGCCAGTATGAATACTTGCATCAAACATTGCACAGTCGTTTTGGTTGTTCTGTGAGCATAATCTACTGGCGAAATAATTTAACTTGAGTCTGCAATCGGACTACGCTAGCAGTTTGAGCCAGGAGGGATTATCTAATTCATGGCACACTTGCCGGCCTGAAATGACAACCATTGACAATTACTTACAATGTATTTGTTATTTACTGCGCGATAATGTGGGATGCAATACTTAATTACGCAAGACCATTCGGGACAGAATATTGCGCTCACTGATTCCACCACAGATGAAGGCGAAAACAGGGATCCAGAACTAAGCGCAGATGATAAGCATAATCAGGAATTCTGTCCCCAGAATTCTACACAAGTCTAAATGCCTTGGCGAGACCGCTCAACGAACGACCAGGAAAAACATTAGACTTTGAATCACCTGCTGAACGATTTAGCCAATGTGTTGCATCGGCCGGGTGAGTCTACTGCCGGAAGCAGATATTTGGCTTAAAGGTTTAACCGGCTTCGCATGACGTAATATCTGATCATTTTTCCATAGGTGAAAACCGATGCATATTCGTGATTCTGGCTTGCTGAATAAATATCGCAAGCACAAAAGGGAGTGGCAGAAACTGCTGACACCCTTGTGTTATGTGGAATAAAATGGCTCCCCGACCTGGGCTCGAACCAGGGACAAACGGATTAACAGTCCGTTGCTCTACCAACTGAGCTATCGGGGAAGGGATGTCTCACCGGGCTGAAGCCCTTTTGGAAGGCGGGTATGCTAACGATTTGGGGCCGATGGGTCAATAGTATTTGCTCGATAACTTGCAGTTTCACATCGGTAACATATTGAAATACTAGAGTTTCATAGCATGCAGAATTATCTTTCTGTTAGCTTCAGTATTACTTGGCTGGAACCAGTGTTCTTGCATGCATTTATTATTTCGTGTTACTAGGCATTGGTTTCGCTCCTGCTGGAGCGAGTTACCTTTTTTTCTCGCCCAAAAAACGTAACCCAAAAAATGCGTCCCGGGCGCTCGTGCTACGCATACCAGTAGGGCGGATTAGGCGCTAGCCGTAATCCGCCGGATGCAGTCGGTGCAATACGCTACGCTATTGCACCCTACGCGTTACCAGTGAAGCCGTCCGCTTCGGCTGGCTCAGGACAGGCTTCGGCGAGCTTGACGGGGTTTGT
>CAZRKQ010000003.1:0-22985 GCA_964600755.1 uncultured Thiotrichaceae bacterium | reverse complement strand
TGGCCGCGACCGCAGCGGTCCCAGGTTCTCGTCACGCACGCTGGACCTGGATTTACTGCTCTATGATGACGTGGTGCTGGATGAAAACGGGCTCAAGCTGCCTCGCGAAGAAATCCTGAAAAACGCCTTTGTGCTGTGGCCGCTGGCCGAGATAGCGCCGGGACTGGTTCACCCGCTGGCAGGAAAGACCTATGCCGAGCTGTGGGCTGGTTTCGACAAGTCGAAGGAGAACCTCACGCCCATCGAGTTCCAGTTTGATTAGAATGAGTAGTCCAGACTTGATCTGACAGATAATGCCAGATATCACATGGTAGCAATCAGGTCTATGTTAGAGATTTAATGTTATTGTTTTCTCGCAAAGGCGCCAGGACCGCAAAGGAAGATTAATAGCACGGTCTGATTTCAAGGAATAAACAAACACATAACTTCTTTGCGCCTTTGCGAGAGTAAATATATACAGCACTCTAATATGTCCAGTTCCGACGTCCTCTCGATAATCATAGCTTGAGTTAATCTGGCACTGACTGTCAGATTTAATTCTGCTTATTGCGGATGCATTAAGCGTTTTGCTTAAAACTGGCGCGCAGGTGGTCGATGAAGCGCTTTACCTTTTGCGGAACGAATTTTCTCTCGGGGTAGACAGCATTGATGTCATAAGGCGTCAGCTCATAATTTTTCAGCAGCACGGTCAGGCGCCCACGTTTCAAGTGTTCATCCACGTGCCAGTCACACAGGGTTGTAACACCGAGGCCTGCCAGTGCCGCATCAACCAGGGCTTCATTGCTGCTTGCCTTGAACCTGCCTGATACGCGCACGCTTTCGTCGCCGTGCTGCGTGCTGGTGAAAAACCAGTCATTGGGTGACTTGAGCAGGGAATAGGTCAGGCATTCATGCTGCCCCAGGTCGGCGGGTGTCTTGGGGAAGCCATGCTTGATTATGTAGGCTGAATTGGCGACAACAACACGACGGCTGGTGCCGATCTTGCGCGCAATCAATGAAGAATCTTCCAGTGGACCCACGCGGATAGCGAGATCGACACCTTCCTTGACCAGGTCAGTGTAGCGGTCTTCCATCAGGTAATCGATATTGATATCCGGATATTTACTGAGAAAGTCGGCGAGCACCGGAATGATAAATTTTCTGCCGAACGGGGCGGTGGATGACAGGCGCAAGGTACCGGTCGGTAATATCTTGCCTTTGCCGACGCTGGCCTCGGCTTCCTGGAAGTCATTCAGGATGCGTACACAGTAATGGTAGTACTCCTTGCCGGCTTCGGTGAGGTTGAGCTGGCGCGTGCTGCGGTTGAGCAGCTTGGTGCCGAGGCGTTGTTCGAGGGCGGCAATATGTTTGCTCACGGTGGACTGTGACATCGTGGTTTCACGTGCCACAGCAGAGAAACTGCCTGCTTCAGCAACCCGGCGAAATACCTCCATACTCTGCATTACATCCATATTTTCCTCCACAAATCAGCAAGTTATTTATTCCATATTGGAATTAATCATATTCCCCGGCAGCTGATTATTCACATATAAGACTAGTCTAATATTTTGATGACGTCATCCACAAGGGGTGGCTTTCCAATACCTGAGGCCACTGGCCGGGAGATCATCATGAGTAACCTGACATCTTTACACGAGCAAAATAACACCGCATCCGAGCTGGCTTTGTCCACTGACCCTGATGCGTGGTTCGAGCAGAAATTTGAACAGAGCATGCAGAAGCGGGAAGCTGCAAAAACACCCTCGATGGCGATCGTGGTGACCAAGGGCACACTCGACTGGGCTTATCCGCCTTTCATCCTGGCCTCATCGGCATCAGCACTTGGCTGGGATGTGTCCCTGTTTTTTACCTTCTATGGCCTGAGCCTACTGAAAAAGGATCTTGATCTGGAAATCAGCCCGCTGGGCAACCCGGCAATGCCGATGAAGATGCCTTTCGGTCCAAAATGGTTTCAGGACGTCAACTGGAAGATGCCGAATGCAGTGATGGGCAATGTTCCCGGTTTTGAAAAAATGGCCACCACGTTAATGAAGAAAACCATGCACAACAAGGGTGTGGCATCGATCGAAGAGCTGCGCGAGCTCTGCCTGGAGGCTGAAGTCAAGATGATTGCCTGCCAGATGACGGTTGATTTATTTGGTTGGGATATGAAGGACTTCGTACCTGAAGTAGCAGACTGGGTAGGCGCAACATCATTCCTGCCGACTGCGCAGGAAGCAGACGTAACACTATTCATCTAATAAACGAGGCCAAATGTGACACTTGACTGCGTTAATTCGTTTCGTGATGTGAATCGATACCCGATCGATCTTATGAAACAGCATGATAAGGGTGTAGAAGTCTTCGTCACATACAATAAAGTATGGAATGATGCCTTTGGAGCCAGGGGTTGGAAGTTGAATGCCACGGTAGGTGATCCAGAGATTATTGCGAGTACGCGACAGACAGGACAGCAAATCAATACGTCTGTATTTGTGCACGATATTCTGGATCACTTCCTCTCCGGCTTTGGTGTGAGCGGCCATCGCAGCGAGGCTATGGCCCTGATCCAGCTTGCGCAGCGTACCGGTTCTGACCCCCGGCCCGACTTCGAACAAATGATTTATGAAGACATTATGAATGGCAGGGTCAATGGAGAAACGATGCAAACTTTTCTGCCGCACAGATTGCTCGACATATTGCCTCCTGGCAAGGCTCTCTCAGACAGGGACATGGTTGAATATCTTACCGATGCAATTGGAAAAAAATCGCTTGTTCAAACACTGGTTAATCATTTCTTTTTATTGGGCAGTAAAGGAAAAAACCACGCCATCGAGAGCTGGAGCAAACTCGGACTGGTTAACGAAAATGCAGCTAATACAGGCATGGCCGTACAGTCGTTGCTTGAAAAGGCGGATTATGAGGCGGAAAGCTCGGGCGTCGATCGGCTTGATGCTTCAATCATAATCAGCAAAAAAAACTGTGTTTTGATCGCAACTTCAGGCAAGCCTGAATATCCCCGGGCTGTTTACCATGCAGAGATAACTACATAGTGGCAGGATTAATTCCGCGTGGTTCGATCTGCAAAAAGCCTGGGCAGTGCCGCAATCCTCGAGCATAAGTCGCCTAGTGCAGCGCCCTGCCGCAGCCGCGGTAAACCTTTTCGTTCAAACGCACGCTCACGGTGACCGGGAATTTTTCACCACTCATGCTGTCGCCACAGCGTGTTCCGGTGATCGTGACTTCGACCCGGTCCGCTTCGTTTTTGCCTTCATATATGGTCGTGAGCATCTGGGTAGCCGATGATACTTCGGTGCCCGTGAAGGAATAGCGCGACTGACCGTAATCGGCGAGAAACTGGATATCGGTCTTGTTGGAAATCTCGAGAACCCAGCCTGGCTCGTTGCCTACCGCCCTGAAGTCGACGCCGCTGAGTTTTGCATGTTCCCAGATGGCTTTACGCCGGTTGTTTTTGCAACCCTTGTGTGTTCTTTTCTGGCTGGAAAGCGTGGCTTCATCACCTTTTATCCAGAAGGTGTTTTCTCCATCCTGGTATTTTTCGCCCGTGGTCGACACCGCCGCCGGTAACTGCAGTGTTTCACGACGCAGGAACAGCCATGCCGTCCCGTTCTGGGTTCTGGCAGTGAAACGGAAATCGTCCTCGCAGGTGAATACATAGGTTTGTGCATCAGCATCTGCGTGCTCACCCAGCAGGGCGCGTTGTTCTGCAACCTTGTTTGTACCCGAGCACGCCGACAGGGTAATCAGCAGCATGGCGGTCATTACAGAATATAAAGTGCGGATCATGTTGATTGGTTGTTCGAAATGGCTTCAGTGCACAGCATAACAACTACCGAAAGCCGTGGTCAAAATGAATGGTGTATATGCATGATTATGTTTTGGCGGGTGGGTAAGGATTATTGCTGCGGAACAGCATACTGAAGTTCCAGGATTTCAGTATTTCCCTGCTTTCAAGTGGAAAGAATTCCACCTGCATCGAGGGCAGTTCCAGTATGGCGCAACTGTGATTGAACACGCTGCTGCCGGGATTAATCAGCATTACATCGCCCAGTTGCTGAGAGTATACCTGGTGGGTATGACCTACGATCAATACCTCATAATCTGCACCCTGGAGTTGCTGATGCCAGTAAGCTTGCTGCTCAGCTATCAGATTGCCATCAACATCCAGTAGCTTGATGCCGCCATGCTGCGATGCAGGCGGGTGTGCGTGTACTACATACACACGCCTGCCTTCAAGTTCAAACTCCAGTGTTTCAGGCAGCGCGGCAAGGAAACGGTAAGGTATGGTTTCGGCTTCATCTGCATGTGTCTCTATGTAGGCCTGATCGTGATTGCCAGCAATGCTCGAGCAGTTGTTTTCAACTAACAGTTCAACGGTTGCTTCAAGCTCTTCGAAATATCCGGCGATATCGCCGGCGCAGATTATTTTTTCAACCTGTTTACGCTTGAATATTGCCAGCGCCTCGCTCAGTGCTGCCGGTGCTGCATGTACATCACTGACCAGGCCGATACGGGTTGTCATGTTTTATATGTTTAATGAACGTCCGCCATCAACCGGAACAATGTGCCCGGTGATGTAAGCTGCGTCCCTGACCAGGAACAGGATCGCCTTGGCGATATCCTTTGGTTCGCCATGACGTTTCAGTGCTGTGCGTTCGATGATGTATTGCTTGGTGTTTTCGTCCATGTCATTTTCAGGCCACAGTATGGCGCCCGGACCGATGCCGTTGACGCGGATTTCAGGCCCCAGGTCCTTGGCCAGTGACTGTGTCAGCATGGCCAGGCCAGCCTTGGCGGCGCAGTATACCGGGTGCTTGCTCATCGGGCGGAAGGCATGAATGTCTACCATGTTGACGATGCAGCCGTTGTTTTCTTTCAGGTAGGGTGCTGCTGCCTGTGACAGAAACAACGGGGCCTTCAGGTTGCTGTTGATCAGGTTGTGCCAGTGACCCAGTGTAATCGTGCCAATCGGTGTCGGAAAGAAACTGGACGCATTGTTGATCAGCACATCGAGGTGACCCCAGATTTCGACTGTATCCTCTATCAAACGGCTGTATACGTTGTCATCATCCAGATCGCCCTGGATCACGGCGGCTGAATTCTCACGTTGCTGGTTGAGTTCATAGCTGAGTTCGTCGGCTTCCTGTTGCGATGAACGGTAATGGATGACGATATTCATGCCTGCGGCATGCAGTGTGCGAGAGGTTTCGGCGCCAATGCGTTTTGCCCCACCGGTGATGAGTACCGTCTTTGTGCTGATTTCTGAGTTAGAATCCACCGTTTGTGTTCCTGTTCGAATGTGATTGCCATTCCAGTGTGCGAGGATCGGCAGCAAGCGTTAATAATCGCACAAATAAGCAATCCAACCAATATGAATCAATCAGTTGAAGTATTGCCAGAGCCGGACGAGGCCGCAAAAAAACGCAGCAGGGAATTATCTGCCTGCGTTTTTAACGCCTGTGAGCAGCAGGGTGGTTCAATAGCTTTCAGTGACTATATGCAAATCGCCCTGTATCAGCCGGGATTGGGCTATTACAGCGGCGGCCTGGAGAAATTCGGCGAGGCTGGTGACTTTATAACCGCACCTGAAGTGTCAGCGCTGTTTTCACAATGCATCGCCCGGCAGGCTGCGCAGATAATCAACGAAATAAAACAGGCAGACGTGCTTGAATTCGGCGCCGGTTCGGGCCTGATGGCCGCTGATATTCTGCTTGAGCTGGAACGGCTGCGCTCGTTGCCTGGAAATTATTACATTGTCGAGCTCAGTGCCGAACTGCGCGAACGCCAGATGCAAACTATTATGGATAAGGCGCCCCACCTGGCAGAAAAGGTGCAGTGGCTCGATGCATTGCCTCAACAAGCCATTCAGGGTGTGGTTGTTGCCAATGAAGTACTCGATGCTATGCCGGTAGAATGCTTTCGTGTCAATAATGGTGCTGTCGAGCAAATGCGCGTGGTGTCTCAAGATGCTTGTTTAAAAGCTGACTATGCGCAAGCTGATGAGGCCATGCTTGAACAGGTCCGCACCATAGAGCAGCGCCGCGAAAAGGCATTCGAGCATGGCTATTGCTCTGAGTTTAATCCGGTTATAAAGGGGTGGCTGACCAGCCTTTATGCGGTTTCGAACGAAGCTGTGGTGTTGTTGATTGACTATGGTTATCCGGTGCAGGAATACTATCTCGATGAACGCGATAGCGGTACCCTGGTTTGCCATTATCAGCACCGTGCACATGCTGATCCACTCTGGTATCCGGGTCTGCAGGACATAACAGCATTTGTTGATTTCAGTGCAGTCGCTTATGCGGCTGATGAAGCTGGTTTCGAGGTTAGTGGTTACACCTCACAGGCAATGTTCCTGATGGGGTGCGGTCTGGGTGAACTGCATCAATCCATGATCAGTGAGGACCCCAAACAGCAATTACTGCTGGCGCAGCAAATCAAGACTTTGACATTGCCTTCCGAGATGGGGGAGCGATTTAAAGTGATGGCGTTAAGCAAGGGTATTGACCTGGACCTGATCGGCTTTGCCATGCAGGACTACCGCAATCGATTGTAACTGTATTTTATAAGAATTAATCAGAGTTGCTTTAAGTGGACATACTACAAATAGTAATACTTGCACTGGTGCAGGGTTTAACAGAGTTTTTACCTATATCCAGTTCTGCGCACCTGATCCTGGTGCCGATACTGACCGACTGGCCTGATCAAGGGCTTGCTTTTGATGTTGCAGTTCATGCCGGGACGCTGACTGCAGTCGTACTTTATTTCCGTAAGGAACTGGCGCGCATGTTCGTGGAGTGGTTTGCGTCATTCAAAGGCCGGATGACGCCTGATGCGCGCCTGGCGTGGGCTGTGTTGATTGGCACTATTCCAGTTGGTCTCGCGGGGCTTGTATTCAAGGGCCTGATTGAAACGGAATTACGTTCACCCATGGTTATTGCCGTGGCAACCATAGTATTTGGTCTGTTGCTCGGGTATGCAGACAAGACGGGCAAACGCAGCAAGAATGAGTATGGATTATCGCTGTGTGATGTATTGATTATTGGCATGGCTCAGGCGCTGGCCCTGATACCTGGCACATCGCGATCAGGTATTACCATTACCGCTGCATTAATGCTTGGTCTGAATCGCGAGGCAGCTGCGCGGTTTTCATTTCTGCTTTCAATACCGGTAATATTTCTTGCGGGTTCATTTGAAACAATGGAATACCTGAGTACTGCGAGTATACAGGATGCGCAACCTTTATTGATTGGTGCATTGATATCCGCAGTGAGTGCATACGCCTGTATACATTATTTTCTCAAACTGCTCGATCGCATTGGTATGATGCCATTCGTTGCATACCGCCTGGTTCTGGGTGTTGTGCTGGTGGTGCTGTTTATATAATGCAGGTAGTAAATCCAGACTTACGCTACCGGAAACTATGGTTGGGAATCGGATACTTCTTGATTATCCTGGTGATCTTTCTGTCTTTAACCAGCAGCCCGGTTGAAATCGATACAAAGCTGCCATATCAGGACAAGCTGTTTCATGTGCTGGCCTACTTTTCTTTAACGTTCTGGTTTATGCAGATTTACCATATCAAGCATCACGTCATAGGCTGGGCGATATTTTTCTTGAGTCTTGGGCTGTTGCTGGAATATTTGCAGAGTTTTGATCCGGAGCGTTACAGTGAAGTTGGTGACATGGTGGCCAATACGCTGGGAGTCATGCTCGGAGTTGGTCTATCGAAGACGCCGTTGCGTTATATTCTGCTGAAGTTTGAACGTTATATACGCTGATTCTGACTAGAGCTGATTACTTTATATCGAGATACAGGGTCGGATTTCGGGTATGGGTTACCATACAAGCAACTTCAACCGCGAACTTTATTTAATCGTATTTACCAACATATTATTTCGCCCTGATGGCGAGTTACTTTTCTTTGCTTGTCCAAAGTAAAGTAACCAAAAGAAAAGACACCCCAATCAGCTTGCCCTGCGGGTTCCCTCGCCATTCGCCTTTGCCTACGCGCCGTCCTGATTCGCCGTCCGGGCTCAACAGGACTAAATCCGACGTCCATGTCGGATTTGCCCTAGCAAAGCCGAATGGCTCGGCAAGCTTCGTGGAGAGAAGGTCCCTCCCGTTAAGCTCGCCGAAGACAGCTTCACTGGTAGGGTCGATTGACCATGGACGGTCAATCGAGTCTTGTCGAGCCCGGACGGCGAGTCAAGACGACCCGTGGCAGTGGAGTTGGCTGAGGGAATGCGAAGCACGAGCGCCCGGGACGGCGTTCTTTTGGTTACTTTTCTGTCGCTGTTGACAGAAAAGTAACTCGCCATCAAGGCGAAACAAAATACATAATTACACGTAACAGCCAAGTAAACTATAAACACCATCAAGGCGAGCACATAAAAGGTAAACACTGCATCACTTTGCGGCAGAAAATCTGCTCTTTTGAGAGTTAGTGGCTATCCGGTGTGAGACATGTCTTATGCAGTTCTGCAACAAGCATTCGTGTTTATTTGCATTGAGAAAATATATCCAATCACTACGGTTCGTTGTTGCCAATTTATTTTTCTATTGCAGAAACCAGTTTTATCCGCTCTTCCCTGATTTTATCTGCCAGCTCCTTGTTGCTATAGCCTTGTTGCACCAGTGTTTTGACATCAACTTCCCGGGCAGCCTTGAAAGCCTTTCTCAAATAGCTTCCCTGCGGAAACGATTTGTTCTCATGGCCGGGCCGCCCGCGTGCATCGGCTTCACTTGCGAGCAGGAACTTTTCAAAACGCTGTGGTTTTCTGAAAGCGTCGAGTTGTTCCAGTGTCTTGACCACGGTTGAAGGTTTTAATTCCAGTGCACGATGGTAATGCAGATGATAGCGCGCAGTAATTTTCGCGAGGTCGCGATATTCATTGGGAATGCGCAGGCGTTTACATACATCAACAACAATTTCAGCGCCGTTTGCCTCATGCCCTATATGATGCGGCCACTCTGATTTAGGCGTAGTGCCCTTGCCAAGATCGTGCATCAAGGCGGCAAATCGAACATCGGTTTCATCGCTTAGCCTGCAAGCCTGTTGCAGCACCATCAGGGTGTGAATGCCGGTATCGATCTCGGGATGATGTTCTTCCGGCTGTGGCACGCCAAACAAACTGTTCAGTTCCGGCAGTATGCGTTCAAGGGCACCACAGTCGCGCAGGACTTCTATAAAACGCGAAGGCGAGCGCTCGCCCAGGGCTTTCTCCATCTCCTGCCAGACACGTTCGGGTACCAGGGCATCGACTTCACCGTTAGCGACCATGTCCTTCATCAATTGCATGGTTTCATCGGCAACAATAAATCCCAGGTGAAGATAACGAGCTGCAAACCTGGCGACACGAAGTATACGTACGGGGTCTTCAGTGAAGGCAGGAGAGACGTGACGCAGGATCTTGTCGTGTATATCCTGCAGGCCATTGAATGGGTCGATGATTTCGCCTGATTCATCTTTAGCCAGGGCATTGATTGTCAGGTCGCGGCGTAACAGGTCTTCTTCCAGCGTGACATCGGGCGTGGCATGCACATCAAAACCTTTATACCCGGGTGAGGTTTTGCGCTCGGTTCGGGCCAGCGCATATTCTTCCTTGCTGTCAGGATGGAGGAATACAGGAAAGTCTTTGCCCACCTGCTGATAGCCACCTGAAAGCATCTCGTCTGGCGTGGCACCAACGACCACCCAGTCTTTTTCTTTGTGCGGATAGTCCAGCAGTTCGTCACGTACTGCACCGCCCACGAGGTAGGTTTTCATAATCCCTGTTTCTATGGCTAATTAATAAAAGTGACTATGTTGCCACAGAATTCGCGCATGTGATTCAGTGAATATTATTTATTGTTTTTGATGTGGCCGGGTATTATGGCAACAAGTTTAACTGGACAAGAGTGACTGTTATGCAAATTCCCTGGTATATCGCCGCTTTGGGCGCCGCACTGATGTGGGGTGTGCACTACCCGTTGGTGGGGTTCGCACTGCAACGGATTTCGCTATTCGGTGTATTGCTGATCAGTGTGATTCCAATATTTGTCCTGGCGCCATTTTTTGCGGCTCAGCTCAATACGGATATTCAGAATTTTCGTAGTTTGCCTGCATCAGAGCAATGGATGGTGTCGGTAATAGGATTTACCAGTCTTGCCGGTGCGGCTTTTGTGTTTCTAGCGATCAGTAGTAAAAACGCGACGCTGGCGAGTTTGATTGAAATCACTTACCCGGTGTTTGTTGCGTTCTTCTCTTACCTGATGTTCAGGCATGTGCATGTAAATGCCAGCGTGATTATTGGCGGACTGATGGTGATTGCAGGCGCTGGTTTGATTATCTATAACAACCAGTGAAACTAATGACTCATAAGGGGGCTTTAACCGCAGAGGCGCAGAGGCGCAGAGGATTTTTTGATTCTATCCCTGCAATAGAACAGCTCTGTAGCAGCGGCTTTAGCCGCGGATAGTGATTGTTCGCGGCTAAAGCCGCTCCAGCATTAAAAACCTCAGCGCCTCTGCGCCTCTGCGGTAATAAAGAAGGCCTCCAGGAGGGAGGCCTTATCAACGATGTATGTGAAAAGGCTTATTTCATCGCTGACTGTGCAGCTTCCAGCCCAACGCCGGTATTGATGTCTGCCCCCATCTCGCTGAGTACCGCTTCGAGTGAACTCAGGCACAGGAAGATGTTCTCAGCACGTGAACTGTGGCCCATCAGGCCGATGCGCCAGACCTTGCCGGCAAGGGAGCCAAGGCCGGCACCGATTTCCAGATTGAATTCATTCAGCAACCTGGAACGCACTGCAGCTTCATCAACACCGTCGGGTATGGTAACCGAGTTTAGCTGTGGCAGGCGGTGGCTCTCGTCGACAATGAAGGACAGGCCCAGGGCTTCAATGCCGGCACGCAGTGCCAGGTGGTTGTTGTAGTGGCGTGCCCATGAGTCCTCGAGACCTTCGTCCTGCAGCATCACCAGCGCTTCGTGTAATGCGTACAGTGCATTAACCGGGGCGGTGTGGTGGTAAGCGCGCTTGGCATTCGGACCCCAGTAGCCCATCACCAGGTTGGTATCGAGGAACCAGCTTTGTACCTTGGTACTGCGGCTGGTAATCACCTCGACGGCGCGGTCGCTGAAGCTGACCGGTGAAATACCGGGTGTGCAGGACAGACATTTTTGTGTGCCGGAATAGATCGCATCGATACCCCAGTCATCGACCTTGAGCTCGGAACCGCCGAGTGATGTTACGGCATCGACCAGGGCAAGCGCGTCGTGGTCATGTGCAAGCTTGCAAAGGATGTCGGCATCGGAACGCGCACCGGTCGAAGTTTCAGCATGAACGAATGCGAGTAATTTCGCGTCCGGGTTTGCCTTGAGCGCGTCTTCCGCTTTCTGCGGATCGACCGGCTTGCCCCATTCGTTTTCTACCATGATCGGTATGGCGCCACATCGTTCGACAACTTCTTTCATACGGCCGCCGAAAACGCCGTTCTGGCAGACGATGGCCTTGTCGCCGGATTCCAGCAGGTTCTGGAAAGTGGCTTCCATGCCAGCCGAGCCGGGTGCGGACACCGGAATGGTCAGCTGGTTTTTGGTCTGGAACGCATACTGCAGCATCTGCTTGACTTCATCCATCATGCCAACGAATGCCGGATCGAGATGGCCGATAGTGGGACGCGCCATCGCACCGGTGACGCGCGGGTGGACATCGGAAGGGCCGGGTCCCATTAAAGTGCGTACAGGCGGATTAAAAGAGGTAATGCTCATGGTCGATATTCTGTTCTGGTTGAAAAATAGTCGGCTATTCTGCCATGAATGTTCGATTTCGACTACGTACAGAATCTGTGGATTTGCGCTGGCGTATCAATATCAGACTAACAGTTCTACCCAATGCCTGACGGGAATGTCGGTGCCACTCTGCAAATGTAGCAGGCAGCCGATATTTGCGGTTGCGATCACGTCGGGCTGTTCGCTTTGTATATTGTTCAGTTTGCGGTCGCGTAACTTGTCAGCCATGGATTTTTGCAGGATGGAATAAGTGCCTGCGGAACCGCAACAAAGATGTGATTCCTGGAAAGCAACCAGCTGTCTGCCCGAGGCTTCGAGTATGGATTCAACTTTTCCACGTACCTGCTGGCCATGCTGTAGTGTGCAGGGTGGATGGAATGCAGCTTTGGCCAACGACGTATCTATTGCAGATGCCGGCAAGGATTCTTCAGCAACGATTTCACTCAGGTCCTTGCTTAATTTGCTGACACTTGCTGCCTTGAGTTTGTAGTCGTCATCATTCGCCAGCATGTGTCCATATTCATTGATGGTGACACCGCAGCCACTGGCGGTTGAGATAATGGCCTCGACCTGGTTGTTTTCGATGTAGGGCCACCAGCTATCAATATTACTTTTTATGTACGCATGGGCTTCATCGAACGCATCCATGTGATGGCTTATGCCGCCACAACAACTGTTTTGAGGTATACGCAGTGTTTGTATGCCCAGGCGGTCGAGCAGGAGTGCTGCAGCACGATCGATATTTGGTTGCAAAGCCGGCTGAACGCAGCCTTGCAGCAGGATAATTTTTCGTTCGTGTTCATTATCCGGCCATTGCAACAGCGGCTTGGGTTTTGCCGGCACCTTTCGCTTGATGGTCGCAGGAAGCAGGGGCCTGGTAAATTGCGCTGCAATAATTGCGGCATTGAATAAATGTTTTGTCAGAAAAAGTTTACGCAGGGCAAATCGCCTGAAACTGTCAGTGGGGCTGCGCCTGGTTTGTTCCGAGACCAGCTTGCGTCCGATATCCACGAGTTGGCCATAATCTACCCCTGATGGGCAGGTGGATTCACAGTTTCTGCAGGTCAGGCATCTGTCGAGATGTACTTGTGTATGTCTGCCAGGCTGTTTGCCTTCGAGCACCTGTTTGATCAGGTAGATGCGGCCACGAGGCCCATCGAGTTCATCACCGGTCAGCTGGTAAGTTGGGCAGGTTGCACTGCAGAAACCGCAGTGTACGCAGTTGCGCAGGATTCGATCCGCTTCTTTGCCATGATGCGTTGCAAAATTCGTGGATGTGATCGAGGTCTTCACAGCTCTTTGTACAACCTGGCCGGGTTCAGAATGTTGTTGGGGTCGAGAGCATGCTTGATACGTTTATGTATGGCCAGCATCTGCACCGTCAGTGGCTGGAACATTTCATCCGACGGATTCGATTTAATGCTGTAGCGTGTTGCATGGCCGCCAAGGCGCTGCGCTTTTTCAAATAACTCGTTATTTGAAACTTTCCAGCGGAGGGCGCCGCCCCATTCTATTAATTGATCGTCTTCATTGTGTATCGGTGTTGCCGGAGGTACCGATAATCTCCACAAGTTGTGCTGCTGAAAACAGGGGTGTGACTGATGGCGAAGCTGCTGCCATAAATCACTGGCAATAACTTCGCCACCCATTTTTCTGTGAGCATTCCCGATACTGTTTTCAGTACTGCTCAGACGAACCGATAGCATACCCTGGTAATGGCAGCTGGCAGTTAACGGGTGGCCATCACCTAGCCAGTCACGCAGCATTTTGTGTCCCTCAACTGCGTCAATCTCAAACACCAGTGTGGTTTCAGCCTCTGCTTTGGGTAAGACCTTGAGGGATACTTCGAGGATTACGCCCAGGGTTCCCTGGGCACCAACCATTAGCCTGGATATGTCGTAACCGGCAACATTTTTCATCACCTGGCCGCCGAACTGCATTAGCTCTCCCTTGCCATTAATAATTTTTGCGCCCAGCACAAAATCCCTGGCGGCTCCCCGAAACGGTCGTGCAGGTCCCGATAAGCCACAGGCAATTGCGCCGCCGATGGTTGAATCAGCGCTATGCCTGGGTGGTTCGAATGCCAGCTGCTGATTCTGTTCGGCGAGCGCAGTCTCAATGTCGGTCAGTTTTGTTCCGCTTCTTGCAGTGATGACCAGCTCACTGGCGCGATAACCAATGATGCCGGTATGACTGCCGAGATTCAGCTTTTCGCCGTTAACCTCGTGACCGAAAAATGCTTTCGAACAACCAGCAGTAATATTCAAAGGTGTTTTATTACTGTTTGCGCAGGAAACCTTTTCCTGTAGGTCGTTGCTCAGATCACTGTTCATTATTCATTATTCACTGTTTACTGCGCGTCGGCGCTAAAAGCGTTCCAGCTCGGGATGCGGCAACTGGCCATGATGTACATGCATGGCGCCAAACTCTGCGCAACGGTGTAATGTCGGGATTGCTTTTCCAGGATTAAGCAATTCGTCAGGGTCGAATGCATACTTGATTGCATGGAACTGCAACAGTTCCTTGTCGTTGAACTGCACACACATTTGATTGATCTTTTCAATACCAACGCCGTGCTCACCGGTAATGGTGCCGCCAGCTTCAACACATAATTCCAGGATTTTACCGCCCAGTTCTTCGGTTCGTTCGAGTTCACCCTCTATGTTGGCATCATAAAGAATGAGCGGGTGAAGATTACCGTCACCGGCATGAAACACGTTTACGATGGGCAGGTCGTATTCGTTCGATAGTTCACTGATGCGTGTTAACACCCTGGCGATCTGGTAGCGCGGAATCGTGCCGTCCATGCAGTAGTAGTCGGGTGACAGGCGCCCCACGGCGGGGAAGGCGGCTTTGCGCCCGGCCCAGAATTTTGCCCGTTGCTGTTCGTCCCGGGCGACCCGTATTTCCGTCGCGCCTGAACTTCGCAACACATGTTGTGAGTGTTCCAGCTGGTCTGCGACCTCGGCGCCGGTACCATCGATTTCACACAATAAAATGGCAGCGGCATCACGCGGGTATCCGGCATTAACAAAATCATCTGCCGCGCGAATAGCTGCATTGTCCATCAACTCGAGTCCTGCAGGCAGAATGCCATCAGCAATAATATTGCTTACTGCCTGACCGGCAGTGGCAACATCATCGAAGGCTGCAAGAATTACGTTGGCAGCTTCCGGATTGGGCAGGAGTTTCACCGATATCTCCGTAATTACACCGAGCAGGCCCTCTGAACCCGTCATCAGCGCGAGCAGGTCATAGCCGGGACTGTCGAGAGCGTCGCTGCCAATGCTCAGGTGATCACCCTGCATGGTGATCACTTCAAGCAGGGTAATGTTATGTACGGTGAGGCCGTATTTGAGGCAGTGGACACCGCCGGCATTTTCAGCCACATTGCCGCCAATTGAGCAGGCGATTTGTGATGAAGGATCAGGCGCATAGTACAGCCCATAGGCACTGGCGGCTTCGGAAATGGCCAGGTTGCGTACACCCGGCTGAACCCGTGCAGTCCGGTTTTCAATATCGATATTGAGGATGCGGTTGAATTTTGCAAGGCTCATGAGGATACCATTCGCAAGCGGCAATGCACCACCGGATAATCCTGTGCCTGCACCGCGCGCCACCACGGGTATTTGTTGATTGGTACAAAAGGCCAGGATGTCTTCGATCTGCTCTATTGTTTCCGGCAATACCACAACCATCGGTACTTGCTGGTATGCAGACAGGCCATCACATTCATAAGGCCTGAGGTCTTCTGCTTCATATAATACGGACCCGGCCGGCAGGATCTTATGCAAATAGCGGATGATCAGTTTTTTGTCAGGCGAGTTATTCAAAGTCGGCGTGCAATTTTACGCAGGGCATCATACTCGGTCTGCCTGTTGGCATTACCAAGATAAGACGGAACTATCATTTCCATCGATGTGGGTTCATGTTCACCCTGGCGACACACGCTGTCGTGTTTAAGTGATTTATAGTTATCAATCGAGAATGGCTTACCAGGGAACCATTCCAGTGTATATGCCTGCATTTTACTGATGAAATCAGGCAATCCAATGACGCGCCTTTTCAAGCCTAGTGTGCTGGCGGTGTATTCAACCAGTTCTTGTAGCGAGTATTCTTCAGGACCGCACAGATTATAGTGCTTGCCAAATGTGGACTTGTCATCGAGCGCCTGGATAAATCGATCTGCAACATCGCCAACGTAAACCGGTGCAAAGCGTGCATTCGCGCAGGCCAGCGGGAAAATATAGGGCATCACTTTCAACAGCCCGGCAAAACGGTTGAGGAAGCTGTCACCCGGGCCGAATATAACCGATGGTCGAAAGCTGGTAACGGCCAGGCGCTCGCTTGAAAAAGTGTGCAGCGCGATCTCACCCTCACCCTTGCTGCGCAGGTAAAAACTGGCCCCTAAATTCGCATCGGCATTCAGTGCGCTCATATGTACTATTCGTGGAATATTTAATTTGAGACATGCGCTGAGTATGCTTTTTGGTAAATCAACATGTACTTTGCGGAAGCCGTCGCCATTATGCTGTTTTTCGTTGAGTATACCGATCAGGTTTACAATGGCATCCATACCTTTGATGTGTGTTTCCAGCTGAGAAGTATCAAATACATCCGCTTCAATCAATTCCACGTTCGGAAGTACCAGCAGGTCACGGTGATTGTTCCGGTTCCTGGTTAGAATTCGAACATGTTTGCCGTCGGATGCCAGCCGGCTGGCTATATATTTACCGACAAAACCTGTTCCACCAAGGATGCATATGGAATTGTGCTTCATATCAAGGTTATATGAACTGATACTATGAAATGGAGTCTACTTTATCACACGCGGGAACCGGGTGGATGGGTCAGGGATGAAGCACATTTGTGTTTGAGCTGCTATCATTCGTTCACAGCAGGGACTAGTTGGTTTCTGGTTCCACCAGGCAAATAAAGAGGTAAAAATAAAATATGCTTAGAAGAGCATTGATAATAATAACGGCCTTACTTCCGGCATCAAACGTACTATCAGCCGGACTTGATCTTAAACTCAGCAGTGAAACAGCAGAAGTAACATTCCTGACCCAAAATGCCACATTTGGCTATGGTGGCGCCGATATTGGCATTGGCCTGCTTATTAATGAAAATGATGATTTCCTGGTCAATGGGTCCATCGTGGTTTCCGGCAGCGGCACGGGCGATGTGCGTGCCCTGCATTTTGGTGTCGGCGGCAAGGTCTATGGCGGCAGGCTTGATTTTTCTTCAAACGTCCCGGGTGCTTCATCGCAGGAAAACCCAAGCGGTGGCGCTATAGCGGTCGGCGGTAACTTGCGCTATGTGTTTCCGGCCAGTATGCCTTTTGCCATCCTGATTGAGGGTTTCTGGGCGCCAAGTGTGACCAGCTTCTCTGACTTCGATGGGCTAGTGGAATACCGTGCTGCATTGGAGCTTGAAGTAACGCCAAGTGCGCGTGCCTATATCGGCTACAGGGTGCTGGAGGTAGAACTGGATACAGGGCTCGAATATGATGTGGATGATAACGCACACATTGGTGTACGGTTTGCATTCTGATAATGCAAATCCAGATGTAATAAAAAGGCGGGGTGACTCGCCTTTTTTTATGGGGATGAATCATGCCTGGCGAATCAAATCAAATAGATAACTTGCTCGGTATCATGGCTGCACTGCGTGATCCGGATAACGGGTGCCCGTGGGATATCGAGCAGACATTCAAGACAATTTCTGCCTATACCATTGAAGAGGCCTACGAAGTTGCCGATGCCATCGAGCGCATGGATATGCATGACCTCAAGGATGAACTCGGGGATTTACTGTTCCAGGTTGTTTTTCATGCGCATATGGCGAGTGAGCAGGAGGCATTTAACTTTGAAGATGTTGTTTCTGCGATTAGCGACAAGCTGATACGCAGACATCCGCATGTTTTTGGCGAAGACAAAGTCAAGGACAAGCAGGCACTTAATGAGGCATGGGAGCAGCATAAGAAGGACGAGCGTCATGCAAAGCAACACCAGCAAAAAAGCGTGCTTGATGGTATCGCATCAACCATGCCCGCCCTGCGCTGGTCATCAAAACTACAGAAGCGTGCCGCACATCATGGTTTTGACTGGGATGATGTTGCGCCGGTGTTTGACAAGCTGCAAGAAGAGATCGGAGAGCTCAAGGCTGAAATTGTACATGAGAATAATCAGGAAAGAATCGCAGACGAGCTGGGTGATATCCTGTTTGCCTGTGTGAATCTTTCACGTCACCTTGACGTAAATCCAGAGCAGGCATTGCGTGATTCCAATATAAAATTCATCTCGCGCTTTACCGTGGTCGAGCAGTTACTGCAGGCGGACGACAGGTTGATGGATGATTGCAGCGTAGAAGAACTCGAGGATTACTGGCAAAAGGCTAAAAGACTAATGTCCACAGATGAACGCAGATAAACACAGATGAATGCTTTCTTGTTTTAAAATCCTTGAGGTTGTTGCGAGCTTTATGCATTTTTGGCTAATTGATTCTGTTTGAAAACTCTTTTTCTTTCTGCATAGGACGTAAATATTACTTCTTATCAAGAATTCCACTCGTGACATCAACGGCGCCATACCACAAACAAGGTTTTCATCCGTGTTTATCTGCGTTCATCTGTGGACATTGGTTTTTTTACGAAATATCCGCGCATAAAAAAAGCCGCTCGATGAGCGGCTTTTGAATGATCACCTGGAACTCTATTTATTAGATAAACAGAGACTGGTCAGCATCTGATGACTCTTCAAAATAGGTGGCAGCACCTACAAAATCACAGCCTTCGATGAATGCTTTAGGATCATGACCAAAAAGCTCAACGGTCATCTGACAGGCAAGGAACTTGCACTCAGCTTCCTGGCACAGTTCACGCAATTCCTGGATAGAAGCTACGCCACAGTTACTGATGGTTTTTTTCATCAGGGTTGTAGCAATGCTGTCCATGAAAGGTATATTCCACAAAACGTTAGGAATTTTTGGACCCCAATCGATGCTTTGCAGCCCTTTGGGACCAAATGGCATTTTCATCGGCATCGCCGGATTGGCCATCGGTGTTACCTTCAGCACGCTGGTGTCTTTGAGCAGCAGGTTCAAACCATAAAAGGTAAAGAAGATAGAAACTTCCATACCAAGGGCAGCAGCTGTACTGCCGAGGATGAACGGAGGATATGCCCAGTCCAGAGTTCCCTTGGTAGCAATAATGGTCAGTTTACGTGTATCTGACATAATATTTTCCTCGGATTTAAAAATAAGGCAGTCTTCTGACTATTTACTTTTCAGAGTTACTACCATACTCCCAAAGATGCCATGTTTGCAAGTCGTTTTGTCAGGAAATGGCTGATATTTTGCATGCGCAGCTTTATCAATTAATCGGTGATTTTTCTGGAAATCCCGTCACACGGGGCTTTGCGGGCAGTTATGGAGCCTGATCCAGCGCGGCTTTTTGATCATCGATCAGCTCACACCATTCGTTCAGGTCGCTGATTGGTGGCAGGCACTGCATGCCCTCGCAAACATAGGCCAGTACCGTGTCTGACATTATTTTTTCTGCCAGTGAAGGCGGCAGGTTATTGTCTTCGGGGATTGCGAAGATGTAGCTATGCGGCATGAAGCTGGCAACAGCGGGCTGCTGCCAGTTCATCACTTCATCAGCTGATCCGCGCAAAATGATGACCTGTGGTGGTTCGAGATAAGCGTCTAGCGCTTCGAGCAGGCTGCAGTGGGAAATTGCGGCCTGGTTAATACTGCTCCATGCTGCCTTCAGACAGCGTTCTGCTGCATCGATGTATCTTGGCTCGGCCAGTAAATAACCCAGCAGGAGCAGGCTTTCAGCGGCGATACCGTTGCCCGAGGGGATTGCATCATCACTGTAGCTTTTACTGCGCTGTATCAGCTGCTCGTGGTCATGGCTGGTGAAGAAGAAACCGCCGTTGGCTTTATCATCGAACTGCTCGATCAGTACGTCAGCCAGTTGCTGCGCCCAGTGGAGCCACTTGCTGTCCCATTTTGATTGCAGCAGTTCGATCAGCCCGCTGATTAAGAAGGCGTAGTCGTCAAGGTAGGCATTCAGGTGTGCATGGCCATCTTTTGCGGTTGCCAGCAAGCGATCGTTCTGCCAGAGCTTGTTGTAGATATAGTCAGCGGCCCTGGTGGCGGAATCTACGTAAGCAGGTTTATCGAGCTGTCTGCCAGCATAAGCCATGCCGCGGATCATCAGCCCGTTCCATGAGGTCAGGATTTTGTCATCAAGGCCTGGATGAATGCGCTGTTCACGTACCTGGAAAAGTTTTTTTCGTGCGGTTTGCAGATTTTTACGGACATCGGTTTCACTGGCGTCGAATTGATCAGCCAGATCTTTATATGACTGATACGCGTGGAGGTGCCAGTTACCCTCGAAGTTTGCTGGTTTATTCAGTCCGAAACGACAGGCCAGCAACTGATATTCGCTGTCGTCGAGATGCGATGCAACGGTTGCGGGATTCCAGATATAAAACTTGCCTTCCTCACCTTCAGAATCAGCGTCCAGTGCCGAATAATAGCCGCCCTGTTGCGACTGCATCTCTCGAACCACCCACTCCGCTGTCTCAATGGCGGCATCCTTACAGGTTACGTCGCCGCTAATACACCATGCCTGGGTATTGAGCCACAACAGCGGCCCGTTGTCATAGAGCATTTTTTCAAAATGCGGAATCATCCATTGCTCGTCCGTAGAGTACCGGCAAAAGCCGCCGCTAAGATGGTCGAACAGACCGCCAGAAGACATGCGCTCAAGTGAGAACAGGGCAGTGTGAAGGATGCGGGAGTCAGGATTTCCGCTTTCACTGGTCCGTGCCCAGTGTTTCAGCGCTCGTTGAATAATTGCCGGATGCGGGAATTTAGGCGCAGCGCTATAGCCGCCAAAGCGGCTGTCGAATTGTTGCTCAATCTGGTTACGCGCAACATCGAGCGGCATTGATCCCAGATGCTCTGCAGGCGTGTTGTCCTGTGAAGCGATTCGTGCGAAGGCATCCTTCAACGAGTCGCTCTGTTTATCTATGTCCTGCTTTCGGGTTGCGTATACATGCGCAATATTTTCCAGTAGCTGGGTAAATGCGGGCAGACCGTGCCTTGGTTTTTCTGGAAAATAGGTGCCGGCAAAGATTGGCATGTGGTCGTGCGGTGTGAGGAACATGGTTAAAGGCCAGCCGCCTGGGCGGCTGGTTAGCATTGAATGTGCGTTCTGATAAATTTTATCCAGATCGGGACGCTCCTCACGGTCCACCTTGATGTTGATGAACAGGCGGTTCATGATTGCGGCGGTATCGCTATCCTCGAAAGATTCGTGCGCCATAACATGACACCAGTGGCAGGCAGAATAACCAATCGATAATAAAATGGGCTTATCCTGCTCCCGCGCTGCTTGCAGGGCTTCCTCACCCCAGGGCATCCACGCTACCGGGTTGTCTGCATGCTGGAGTAAGTACGGGCTGGTTTGTGTTGAGAGTTTGTTCATAATCAGGCGCGCAAGCTCGTGTTTGCTGCCAGCCTAGCAAACATGCTATGGCTAAATTCCACGATTATTGGCTGTTATTCAGGGCGGTAAATCAGGGAATAACGGCCAAGTGAGAAATAATTGGAATAAGTTCGAAAAAAAGCGAGCACTTCCAGCAGAATTACTGTAGTATCGCGCTCCGCGAAACCGCAGTCTTATGCATGTTTGCAACAGCAAATAATTTACGTAAAAGGCTTGCGCAGCAAAATTTATTGCTGTTATAATTCCGCTTCTGCGGCCCGCACTTTTTACGGGTCGTTGTTCTTTTACAAATTGGATCAGATAGTTTGTGTGGGTGCTTGCGTTGGCGAGATCAAGAAACTAGTCAGAAGTTTTCGGTTTATCCGAATTCAGGCTGACAACAGGTTTCTTGCTTGCTCAAGGTAAGTAACCTGTAATTTATTTTGAGTATTAAACTGAAGAGTTTGATCATGGCTCAGATTGAACGCTGGCGGTATGCTTAACACATGCAAGTCGAACGGTAACAGCGGAAGCTTGCTTCCGGCTGACAAGTGGCGGACGGGTGAGTAACGCGTGGGAATCTGCCTACTAGCGGGGGATAGCCCGGAGAAATCCGGATTAATACCGCATACGCCCTACGGGGGAAAGCTGGGGATCTTCGGACCTGGCACTAGTAGATGAGCCCGCGTTGGATTAGCTTGTTGGTGGGGTAATGGCCTACCAAGGCAACGATCCATAGCTGTTCTGAGAGGAAGATCAGCCACACTGGGACTGAGACACGGCCCAGACTCCTACGGGAGGCAGCAGTGGGGAATATTGCACAATGGGCGCAAGCCTGATGCAGCAATACCGCGTGTGTGAAGAAGGCCCGAGGGTTGTAAAGCACTTTCAATCGTGAAGAAAAGCTTAAGGTTAATACCCTTGAGTCTTGACGTTATCGATACAAGAAGCACCGGCTAACTCCGTGCCAGCAGCCGCGGTAATACGGAGGGTGCAAGCGTTAATCGGAATTACTGGGCGTAAAGCGTGCGTAGGCGGTTTACTAAGTCAGATGTGAAAGCCCCGGGCTTAACCTGGGAACTGCATTTGATACTGGTAGGCTAGAGTATGATAGAGGGGGGTAGAATTCCTGGTGTAGCGGTGAAATGCGTAGATATCAGGAGGAATACCAGTGGCGAAGGCGGCCCCCTGGATCAATACTGACGCTGAGGTACGAAAGCGTGGGTAGCGAACAGGATTAGATACCCTGGTAGTCCACGCCGTAAACGATGAGAACTAGCCGTTGGGGCCTTGAGGCTTCAGTGGCGCAGCTAACGCGTGAAGTTCTCCGCCTGGGGACTACGGCCGCAAGGCTAAAACTCAAATGAATTGACGGGGGCCCGCACAAGCGGTGGAGCATGTGGTTTAATTCGATGCAACGCGAAGAACCTTACCACCCCTTGACATCATCAGAAC
Organism: uncultured Thiotrichaceae bacterium; assembly: GCA_964600755.1. GTDB lineage: Bacteria > Pseudomonadota > Gammaproteobacteria > SZUA-229 > SZUA-229 > JABDQW01. The sequence goes on along the minus strand of CAZRKQ010000003.1, from coordinate 252 downwards.
TTGTTAGAGATAACTCGGTGCCTTCGGGAACTGATTGACAGGTGCTGCATGGCTGTCGTCAGCTCGTGTCGTGAGATGTTGGGTTAAGTCCCGCAACGAGCGCAACCCTTGTCCTTAGTTGCCAGCACGTAATGGTGGGAACTCTAAGGAGACTGCCGGTGATAAACCGGAGGAAGGTGGGGATGACGTCAAGTCATCATGGCCCTTATGGGGTGGGCTACACACGTGCTACAATGGTCGGTACAAAGGGTT
>CAZRKQ010000002.1:0-21428 GCA_964600755.1 uncultured Thiotrichaceae bacterium | reverse complement strand
CTGGCGGATGGCAAGCTGGGCCTGCTGGGTGCCGGTGTTACCCTGAGCGACATCAACGTTGCGGCGGAGAGCAAAGGCAGCGATAAGCTACTGGTAACGGGTGAACTGCTTTCAGGTGATGGCAGTGCCAGCATACTGGGTGAGATACGCGCAACCGAGAACACGGACCTGGTCGCCGACATCCATATTCAGGGTCAAAACCTGGCAACGATACGTGTTCCAGAATTGAGTGTTGATACGTCACCGGATCTCAAGCTGCATATTGGCGAAGGTGTGTTTGATATCAGCGGCCGTGTGCAAATACCCAGCGCCCTGGCCCAGATTCGGCAACTGCCCCAGAGCGCCGTGCCCAGATCAGCCGATGTCACCGTGCATGCGCCAGACCGTGATGTTGATCAAGGGCCTGAAACCATTGTGACCGGTAATGTCGAGGTGGTATTAGGCGACGATGTACGTTTCAATGGCTTTGGCCTCAACAGCCGCCTTGATGGTGCTTTAAGATTGACTCAGCAACGTGGCGGTAATTTACGCAGTGGCGGCACCGTACGCGTACGTGACGGTTTCCTCACCGGCTACGGCAGGGAGCTGCGCGTCGATCGCGGCGAACTCACCTTCATTGGACCACTGGATGATCCACTGATCAATATCCAGGTCAGCCGTGAATCGATTTATGAAGGCAGGCAATACACCATTGGTCTGCGCCTGACGGGCTCGGCACAGAATGTGAGAACTGAACCTTTCTCAAGACCGGCATTGAGCGAGAATGACGTGCTGTCGTTCCTGTTGCTCGATCGGCCGGCCACTTCCGACAGCGATGCCAGCGGTGCAGCACTGGCACTCGGCCTGCAGCAGCTGGTGCCGGGTGACAGCGGAATTCTAGGACTGGACGAAGTCAGCTTCGAAACCAATGATGCCAACCAGGCCGCCATGGTGGCGGGCAAGCGCATCAACGATAAATTACACGTGCGCTATGTGTTCGGTTCAACGGGCTCGCCCGGCTCGTTCCGAATACGTTATACACTTGGCCGCGGCTTCAGCCTGGAAGCAAGTACCGGTGCGAGGCAGTCGATGGACTTGATATACCTGCTGGAGCGTTAATCAAAGGCTATTACTTCATCCTCTTCTTTTGCTATACCAGCGTCGCCCAAAAGTCAGTAACCCCAGGAATACCAATGAGCCCACAAACGCGGCAACAAGATCGTGCAGGCTGATGGAAATATTGGCCAGACCCAGATCGATCTTGAGAACATTGAAGAGGAAACCACCGATCAGGGCGCCCGCCATACCAATGCCCAGGTTGGCCAGTTTACCAAAGCCTTCTTTCTTACCTTTGACTACCAGCCCTGCCAGGGAACCGGCCAGCATGCCGACTAAAACCCATACGATTAATTTGACTATGGTTGCATCCATTTTCTTTACCTTTTATTAGTACAGAGTGCTTATATCCTTGAGTTTGCGGCTCTAGAGCGAATCCAGCCCAGTTGAGAGCAACTTAATGGTTGGTTATTCGATTTTGCCCGAAAATTGCCATTATTTGGCAATAATGTCCTGCTAAAGTCGATTTATGTAATGTGAACAAGATTGGGTATCGAATCAATTTGCACATCATTATTGACGATCAACTTACATTTTTATACGTGAGAATATTTTTATTAATTGATAATTCTCAACTAACCGGGTTTAATTATCCATTAGTCAGAAAGTTTGCTGTTACAAAAAAAACCAGCAATTACGTATAGAAAACGATTTGTTATTCAATTGACTGAAGAGGGTGGAGCTATGAACGGTAAGTCATTTACAAGAATGGGCATCGCGATGCTCGCTATTAGCCTGGGGCTGCTGCCGGCATGGGCGCAATTACCACCACCACCAACCAAACAGTCGCTGGCCGATGTCTATTCCGGCAAGTCCTATTCACCATATGCGGGCCGCGGTTTTCCCAGCCGTATCTACTGGGGTGACACCCATCTGCACACGTCGATGTCCTTTGATGCCGGCGCCTTTGGCAATCGCCTTGGTTTGGACCAGGCCTACCAGTTTGCCCGTGGTGACGAGGTCATCTCTTCGACAGGTGTACCGGCAAGGCTGTCTCGCCCGCTCGACTGGCTGATGGTTGCTGATCACTCCGACAATATGGGGTTTTTCCCGGATCTGCTTGCCGGCAATCAGCACCTGCTCTCCGATCCGCTTGGCAAGGAATGGTACGATCGCATCCAGGCGGGCGATGGTGTCGAAGTTGCCCTGGATATTATCAGCCTGTTTTCACAAGGAAAATTTCCTGAGTCATTAATGTACTCTCCGGACACCATGCCTTACAAATCCGCCTGGCAGTCGACGATCGAAGCCGCGGAAAAATACAATGATCCCGGTAAATTCACCGCGTTCATCGGGTTTGAATGGACCTCGCTGGTCAAGGGTGACAATCTGCACCGTGTGGTCATGTACCGCGATGGCGCCGATAAGGCTTCGCAGATGGTGGCCTATACCACCATGCCGCCGCTCGGCAGCCCGAATCCGCGAGACCTGTGGAAATGGATGTCAACTTATGAGGACAAGACCGGTGGTGATGTGCTGGCCATTGCCCACAACGGCAACCTGTCCAATGGCATCATGTTCCCGCTGAAAGAACAATACGATGGCAAGAATTTGGATAAAACCTACGTAACCGAGCGCGCCAAATGGGAGCCGGCCTACGAGGTCACGCAGATCAAAGGCGACGGTGAGACCCACCCCTTCCTGTCGCCCGAGGATGAATTTGCCGATTACGAAACCTGGGACCTGGGCAACCTGGATGCCTCCGTCGCCAAAACCGATGACATGTTCGCCGGTGAATATGCGCGCGAGGCCTTGAAACGCGGTCTTGCCATAGAGAAGCGGCTGGGTACCAACCCGTACAAGTTCGGCATGATCGGTTCGACCGACAGCCATACCTCGCTGGCGACAGCACAGGAGGACAACTTCTTTGGCAAGCATTCCGGTTACGAGCCGAGCCCGGAACGTATGACGCATCCGTTTATGACCACTGACGCCGGAACGCTCTATGCCTGGCAGCAGGTGTCATCCGGACTGGCCGCCGTTTGGGCAAACGAAAACACACGTGAAGCGATCTTCGATGCTATCGCCCGCAAGGAAATCTACGGCACTACCGGCAGCCGCATGTCTGTACGCTTTTTCGGTGGCTGGAATTTCACTGACCAGGACATCAATAACCGCCAGCCTGCATTCACCGGCTACAGCAAGGGCGTGCCTATGGGTGGCGAGCTGTCTAAAAAGCCAAAAGATGCCGCAGCGCCGACATTCATGGTGTTAGCACTACGTGATCCCATCGGCGCCAATCTCGACCGTATCCAGGTCATCAAGGGCTGGTTGGATGATAAAGGCAAGACCCACGAGAAGGTTTACGATGTGGCCTGGTCCGGCGAGCGCAAGCCGGATGCTAAAGGCAAGCTGCCAGCGGTTGGCAACACGGTAGATGTGAAAAACGCCAACTGGACCAATACCATTGGTGCATCGGAGCTGGGCACGGTTTGGACAGATCCCGACTTCGATCCGAAGCAAAAAGCATTTTACTACGCACGCGTAATTGAAATTCCAACACCGCGCTGGTCTACTTACGATGCCTTCCGCTATGGTGTAGAGCTGCCAAAGGATGCACCGGCTTCAACACAGGAGCGTGCTTATACTTCGCCAATCTGGTATACGCCATAAATTAATTGCGACGGTAATCTCAGAGGTATGAATGTTAGTCAGTTGCTGGCTAATGGCAGACATTCAGGTTACTTGTTGTCGTTATTATCGGGAAGCGTCTTCATATGCACATCCCGCTGCGGGAATGGGATTACAATGCCTTCTTCACGGAACGCTTTATCGATTGCAAAGTTGAGATTACTTATGGTGCTCAAGCGGCGATCGACATCATAAAGGTGTACGCGTAATTCAAAATCCAGTGAGCTATCACCAAAACCACGGAACAGAACCAGTGGCTTGGGCGAAGTGCCATCCTTTACCACCAGTTCATTTTCCTCGGCAACCTGTGTCAGTATGTACCTGACTTTTTCCGTATCACTGCCATAGGCAACACCAACCCTGACAATGGCGCGGCCGCGAATGCTATCAAGCATAAAGTTCGTAACCTGGTTGGCTATCAGCTCCGAGTTGGGGACAATAACATCGGATCGGTCAAAGGTGAGGATACGTGTTGAACGGATGCGTATGTCCTGTACATAGCCCTCGGTGGTGCCGACCTGTATCCAGTCGCCTTTTCTTACCGGCCGTTCAAACAACAGAATCAAGCCCGAAACAAAGTTGTTAACAATATTCTGTAAACCAAAACCGATACCGACAGAAAGTGCCCCGGCAATGATTGCGATATTGCTGAAGTTGAAACCTGCCACCGAAAGTGCTGCCAGGGCCGCAATAACAAACATGATATAACCGGTGATGGTTACCATGGCCTCACGAGCACCACGCTCCATAGTGGTTTTTGGTAGCCAGTTGGATTCAAGCTGGCGCTTGATCCAGCCAGTTGAGATGATAATTAGTGCAAAGATCAGTAATGATAGAAGAATCTTGCTGGGGACAATCCTGAACTCGCCAATGTGGAAACCGTTAACCACGTAATGGCGTGTATGTTCTAATATGGCACCTGACTGGTCCCATGAGCTTACTACAATATGCGCAAAGCCACCCCAGATAACAATAGTGGTTAACAACCGTATCCAAACCAGTCCGGGCAATTTTTTCTTTTCTTCCACGCCCAGTTTTTCATGCAGGCGTTTGCACCAGTTATAGGTGCCGTCATCCATGGCATTGAACAGGTCTCTGAGTAATTTTGACAGGGTCAGAAATACTGCGAGCAGGATAAATGTGAGCAATACTGCTCTGCGACCATGTAATCCAAGATTTCTGTAACCGACCCACTCGGCAGCCAGTGACAAAGCAAAAACAATAATCAGGGCAATCAACAGCCAGCGCATGTTTTCAAGTTTCGGCGACCTGACTAAAACGGCGAAAAGCCATATCAGGTTAAGTACAAACAGTAATGAAAAAATATCACGGAGCAATAAACGATTGAGTTCGGGAATACTTTCGGAAAATACCGTGTAAAAGGCCATGTAACCAGCGAAAGTCAGTATGGCAAGTATGCGTAAACGGCGCGCAAGTTTAATGGCGATGCCGGGTGTGAAGTCAATAAATGTTTGCGCAGGTGGTACCGGTGAAAAAATAAAGCGAACTGCAGTGATGAAAGCCAGAAATATTAACAGGGCAACTACAAGTGTAGTAACAAAAGGGGTTGGCGAAATATTTTTTGTTGCGATATATAAAATAAGAGCGGCAGTTGCTGCCCCGAACAGCCAGGGCAGATATTTTGCAAATGTGGTTAATGCGGCCTGTGCGAAATGTTCTGAAAAGTCGTCGATCCATTCAATTCTGCGTTCAATATTCAGTAAATACCTGCGTATCCATAATCCAATCAATACAGTCAGGATTACGATAGAGAAAATAATTAATGTTTGAGTTGCATCTAGCTCCTGTATGCCGGCATGTTTCCAGAAGAAAGTACCTGATTCAGTAATTAACTCAAACGGACTTTTCAGGTATTCAACGGCTAGTATATATATATTTGGGCCGCGGATTAAATACTTTTCCCGGAAGTAGGATTTTTCTGCCAGTGAGATATGCTTACTGGCTTTATCGCTGGTCTGTTTGTACAGGTTGCATTGTGCCAGGACCTTGTCCAGTTCCTCTTTTTCTTTCTGCAATTTATTTCTTTGCTTGGTTACTTCAGCAGTCTCATCCTTTACCTTTTCACCCAGGCCATCGAGAGAATCCTGTAATTTTTTTATATTGGCTTCATTGTCGGTGATGCATACAGATGATTCGCTGCCAAGCTTGATGGCGACCTTGGTCCATTTGGCCAGGTCCTCCTGGTCATAGTTACCACGATCAAGTTTGTAGTTAATACTTTTTATCTGGTTGGAAAGTGTTTCCAGCGCTTCATTTTGATCAGCATGGACAACAGATACTGCTGATATGAAAAACAGCAACGATGTAACGATTATGTGCTTGAAGTGATTCATTCGTATTTAGTTTCCACTCCGCAGCCCTTGCCGCATCTGAGTATCAGGTATCCGAATATGCCTGCCAGGAATGAGGCGGCGAGTATTGCCAGGCGGTCTGCGTATTGATAGAGGGCGTCATCACTGAACGCGAGCGAATCCACAAACAGGCTCATGGTAAAGCCGATGCCTGTCAATACGGACACACCATACAATTGCAGCCAGCTGCTATTCGCAGGAAGCTCGGCGAGTTTGAGCTTTATGGCTATGAAGCTGAAACCGAACACGCCGATTTGCTTGCCCAGGAAAAGGCCGGTCATGATACCCAGCGGTACAGGGCCGAACATACTTTCTAATGATACCTCGCGTAAATCAACGCCGGCGTTTACAAAGGCGAACATGGGCAATACAAAAAACGCTACCCAGAAGTGCAGATCGTGTTCAATCGATTTCGACAGAGAAATCTCGTTGCCTTCCTTGTCAGTGGATTTGATCGGGATGGTAAAAGCAAGCGCCACGCCGGCAAGTGTAGCGTGCACACCGGACTTGAGAACGCTAACCCATAAAATAGTACCAACAATAAAATAGGCTGCTTTCTTTACTACACCACGCCGGTTCATGATGATAAGAGTGGCGATGGCAAGTAACGCTATAGCTATGGATAAAGTCGATAAATCGACGGTGTAGAAGATGGCGATAATAATAATAGCGCCCAGGTCATCGATAATGGCCAGTGCTAACAGGAACACTTTCAATGAAACCGGTACCCTGTTACCGAGCAATGAAAGTATGCCGAGTGCAAACGCGATATCCGTTGCCGTTGGAATCGCCCAGCCCTGCATTGCTATTGGCTGGTCCTGGTTAAAATAAATGTAGAACATGGCCGGAACAACCATGCCGCCTACAGCAGCGATGCCTGGCAGCACAACCTGCGCTACGGTCGACAGGTGCCCTTCGATTACTTCGCGTTTGACTTCAAGGCCAATCAGTAAAAAGAAGATGGCCATGAGGCCATCGTTTATCCATAGGTATAGCGGCTTATCAATATGCAGTGCACCGAACCGTATTTCGACAGGTGTGTGCAGGAATAAATTATAAACTTCGGAAAGCGGAGAGTTCTTCAGCAACAGGGCGAGTATGGTTACAAAGATCAGCACGATCCCGGCAGAAGATTCTTTTTTTATAAATTCTTCAAGAAAAGTCATGGTGTTCGTGTTGCTGTCAGGGTGTAATTATCAGGTGGATTGTGCCAAAAAAACAAGAACGAGTGCAATCATGCCAGGCAACGCCTGCACCGGAAAAATTATCCGGCTGGTTGTGATACCGCCAAAAATGCCAGCAAGTATGACACAGCCAAGAAAAAATACCTGAAGATCGAAGGCAAACTCGTCAGCCAGCAGGCTCCATGTGAGGCCGGCAGCCAGGAAGCCGTTATACAGGCCCTGGTTGGCAGCGAGCATCCTGGTGTTGCGGGCGAAGTCGGGGTCTAAACCCATGATGCGGCGGCCTGCCGGTTTGTCCCACAACATCATTTCAAGCACGAGAAACAGCAGATGCAGCAATGCCACACTGAAAACAGCTATATCTGCAAGCAAGCTCATCGGTTGTCTGTTTTGCTCATGACAGTTCAGTAACTAATTCCAGGGAATTTATATCTGCAAATGCTATTTTAGAGAGGATTGTAAAGCTTGCCAGGCATAGACCGGGTGACAATTTCAAAATTTGTGTGCATTGGCGCATGCTAATTAGTATTCATATGTGATACCAACCGTTAAGCGATAGTCATCTGGGAAGGGTACGGTACCATCCTCCTCTGGGGTTGGCTTGCTGATGTGATCCCAGACGAAAGAGATATCGAAATCAAATAATCTGGTGATTTCGCTTTCGAAAGTAGTGACCATGTGGTGGGTGTAACCGCCCGATGCTTTATCCACCCAGGTTATGTTGTAGCTGTATATAAAGTCGAGCTTCTTGGTTAGCTCGATTTCATAATCTGTGCCAACAACAAGAGCAGGGGTTGTTTCCTTGATATTTTCCCCCGGTTGCACCGAAACGAAGCGTGTGGCCTGGTAACCGGGACCGCCGGCGATGTCCCAGTCGGTTCGTTTGGTGTCAATGATGGTATAACCAACACCGGTACCAACTGTCAGTCTTGAATCGATGTTGGTGAATTTATCGATGAAATATTCGCCGAATAGAGGGCGAAAAAAGAAGCGCCGTGTTTTAAATCTATCAGTCGTTGCGGTTAATCGATGATTGTTGATCGTTTCTACATCCGAGGTATTCGATATATTTCCAATATAGTCTGCAATGAACCGTGAAAATGAAGTCTGCCGCTTGATATGTGCTTTGGCGTTGTAGTCTATCTGGTCGGTGTTACCGCTTCTCACGATCAGGCCGAGCGTTAGTTTTGCCGACCAGAAGTCTAATTCCTCTTCGCCGCCGGTGATAAATGAAACCAGCTGCGAGCGGTCAAATTCCTTGATGTCATCGCCGTTGGTAATAATGACTTTGGTCTGGTTGATTTCGATAAAGCCAAGTACCCTGCCATGGCCTTCGATGAAGACTCTGCCGGGAATGTGGGTTTCAACATATCTGACATCCTCCCAGTCGAGGGTGAGCAAGTCCAGTTTGTCGCTGTCGAACTCGAGCTTCTCTTTATACATGCCCTTGATCTCGCCCTTGAGCCATTCGCCGGAAACCAGCTGTATCCAGTCGAAATCAATTACTGTTGGTTTCGAGGTCTCCCATTTGAACGTTTGTTCTATATATTCTCTGTCGAATTTCTCGGTAGGTACGTCGATATATGATTCCTGGGCGTGGCTGTGGGCAATAACAAGCAGGCAACAGCAGGCGATTGCCGGATTTAGAAATTTTTCAGTAAACACAGGATCTATTTTTTTAGTGTTTGGAGCCGGACTTATTCTACAAGATCATCCAGCTTGTCTTCCATGTGCAGCTCGGTCAGTTCGGTGAAGCCGCCAATCCATTTACCATCAATCGCGATCTGCGGCACTGTACGTGCGCCGTTTGTGATGCGGGTGAAATCCCGCCGTGCAGCCGTATCAGTGTCGATACGTGCTTCATTATATGGGATTCCCCATTTGCTGAGCAGTGACTTGGTTTTTTCACAAATGGGGCATATACCGGTGCTGAATACTGTAACTCTTGCCATGACTAACAAATAAATCTCATCTCTAAGGAGTTGTTTCTAATACACTTATATTGTGTGAAAATGAGGCGCATTTCCAACAGGACCGATTTTACATGAGTTTCAAGGTGACCGTGCCGGCAAGCGGCCATGAATTTAATGTCGAAAATGATGAGACAGTGCTCGAAGCTGCATTGCGCCAGGGCATTGGCTTGCCTTACGGCTGTCGTAACGGCGCCTGTGGAAAATGCGCCGGTGAACTGATATCGGGCGAGGTCGGTTATGCCAAAGAATTGAGCAGCCTTGCACTGGAACAGCAGCAACAGGGCAAGACTCTTTTCTGCCAGGCCTGTCCGCAAAGCAATCTCGAAATAAAGGTTCGTGAGATCAACACCGGTCGCGACATTGAAATCAAGACCCTGCCCTGCCGAGTCGAATCATTGCAGTTGCTGACCCATGACGTTATGAAGCTTGAACTTAAATTACCGGAAACAGAAAGGCTTCAATTTCTTGCCGGGCAATACATCGAGTTTCTGCTCAAAGATGGTAGACGCCGCGCCTTTTCTATTGCCAATGCGCCGCATGATGACGCATTGATCGAACTTCACATACGTCATGTACCCGATGGCCAGTTTGGTGACTATGTGTTTGATGGCATGAAGGTGAAAGAATTAATGCGCCTGGAAGGGCCGCTGGGCAGCTATTATCTGCGTGAAGAGTCTAACAGGCCGATTATCCTGGTCGGCGGTGGCACAGGTTTCGCACCGCTGAAAGGCATGCTTGAACATGCCTTTCATATCAAGCTGGACCGGCCGATACATCTGTTCTGCGGCGTACGTGCGCTGAGGGATCTTTACATGGATGAAATGGTTAAAAGCTGGGCGAAACAGCATGCCAATCTTAACTACACACCTGTACTGTCAGAACCAGATGAGGCAGATAACTGGCAAGGCAGGACCGGCTTTGTGCACGAAGCCATTGTTGAACAATATCCCGATTTGTCCGGTTACGATGTTTACATGAGCGGCCCACCACCGATGATCAAGGCCGGCATGGATGCGTTTTATGCCCATGGCTTGCCTGAAAGCCAGATCTTCTCCGATTCGTTTGAATATTCTGACGATGCACTCAAGGCCATGGGTATCACCAAGCCTAATCCTGCTGCATGAAGAACTGAGCAAACAGGGGATTGTTGAAATTTCTAACGCAAAGACGCAAAGTCCGCAAAGTTAATTGATTGTTTTAACCGCAGAGGCGTGGAGACGCAGAGTTTTATTGTTATGTAAAAACGCTTATTGTGATCTCTCCCCTCGGTCGAGATGACAGTATTAAACCTGAATGGTCCAGTGAGTAGGCCTGCATAAGCAAAGCGTTGCGGGCAGCAGTTACAAAAACATCCTCTGCGTCTCCGCGCCTCTGCGGTGAACAAATGCCCAAATTCTTTCTTTGCGCACTTTGCGCCTTGGCGAGAGCATATCTTTGTATGATGTTTATTGAGTTTGATATTCAGTATTCACAACAATGGTGAAGCAAGACGGGCTATTTGTGAGGCGACACGAAATGGCAACGGTTTGCTGTTGTAGTGTACGTTTTCAACCGGCGTGCTGTTATCAAGATCCTCAATTAGCATGGCTTCAACCTGCTTGATGAAGTCATCGTCAGCAACCAGCGCGGTTGCTTCAAAATTCAGGTATAGCGAGCGGTTATCCAGGTTAACGGTACCAACACCAGCGACGGTATCGTCTACCAGTATTACCTTTTGATGCATGAAGTGATCGCGGTATCTATACAGGCGCACACCATTATTCAGCATGTCATCGTAGTAAGTGAAAGAGGCCAGTTCAACCAGCACCTGGTCCGCCTTGTCAGGCAGGATAATGCGCACATCAACGCCCCTCAAGGCAGCGGCCTGCAGAGCAACCACCAGGGCATTATTGGGTACAAAGTAGGGACTGGTGATCCATAAACGCCAACGAGCATTACTAACCAGGGTTGTAAACAGGATGCTGCAGCTGGCCAGCGCATCTGCCGGGCCCGTGTTTACGATAGAAACAGCCTGGTCAGATGTGTCTGAGGGCGAGATTTGTGAACTGACAGATAAAATCTGTTCAGTAGCCCAGTACCAGTCCTGGGCGAAGCTTAACTGTATATGCTGGGCCGCAGGCCCTTCGATTCGCAGGTGCGTGTCCCGGTATACCAGGTATTCTTCGCCAAGATTGTTGCCGCCGATAAAACCGGTGTGTCCATCAACCACCAGCAGCTTGCGATGGTTGCGAAAATTGATCTGGAAGCGGTTGCTGCGCCCTTTCGTGGTCTTGAAGCCGGATACTTTGATATCTTCATCACGCATGACATCCAGATAGGCGTCAGGCAGTTTGATACTGCCGATTTCATCGTACAGGAAAAAGACCTGTACGCCACTGCGTGCCCTTGCAACCAGTGCATCGCGCAAGCGCCGACCGATGTTATCGTCGCGGACGATATAGAACTGCACCAGCACATATGATTCAGCTGACTCGATGGCGCTGATCATGTTGTCATAGGTTTCCGCGCCATCGATCAGCAGTTCGACTCGGTTAGCGCCTAAAAACGGTATACGGGTAAGTTTTTTCGCCAGGGCCTCAATAGCTTCAAGCCCCGGCCGTGGTTTTGCGCCCATTGCATTCATTTGCTCGAGCCACTTTTGCGCCCTTTCTTCTACGCTTGCGGCTGCTTCACGCAGTGCCTCGGTATAACCCAGAAAACGCGTACGGCCAAACACAGCATAGAGCGGAACTGTGATAACAGGAAGAGCAATAAGGGCAATGAACCAGGCAATCGTGCCCTGTGATGAGCGCGGCTGCATCACCACATGCAGCGCAAGCCAGATACCAAGGATTTCCGCAACAACCAGTACGGTCCCGATAATGGTGAGACCCTCTAAATCAAGCATGTAATATCACCCCGGGGCGGATAAAGCGCATCGTAGGAGCGGCTTTAGCCGCGAATTCCTGTCAGACAAGAGTATTATCAATAGAATAGTCCACAGATGAACGCAGATAAACACAGATGTTTTTATGGGAAACAAATGCTGCCTAGGTCACACCTTCATGCATAGAAGTCGAGTGTCATTAATAAATAGCAAAATAGAATAATGGTCCGCGAAAAACGCAAAAGACGCGAAAAGCACTTATGCTTTTAGTTTTGTTTGCGCTCTTTGCGTTCTTTGCGGACAAATAACTGCTTTAAATCTGTGTTTATCTGCGTTCATCTGTGGACCGATAAAACCTACAAGATATATGTCAGCGAGCAACATTAATTCGCGACTAAAGCCGCTCTTACAAGGTTTTCACTCGTAGCTTAATCAGTAGATGCGATGGCCTGGTTAAATGACTCTTAATTCCGGCACCACGATAGCACGCTGAAAATCTTTTTCGGCGTTTGCCAGGGCCGCTTCACCATAGTCACCCGACAGCATATGCAAGCCCTGGCGATAGTATTCCTGCGCCTGGCGGCGGTCATCCAGGTGGTCTTCAAGTAACTGCGCGAGTTTGAGATAGGTCACGGGCATGGGTTTTGCTGTCAGGCTGGCTTCAAGGTAGGTCCTGGCCTTACCCCACATATTTTTACTGATGCACATCTTGCCCAGAGCGTATAACAGGTGTTCATTGTGTTGGTGATCCTGCAACCAGCTTTCGACAATACTGATCTGCTGTTCACTGGCCATGACATCAAGTTCAGAATAAAGAATGAGAGTCGACTCAACCCAGTTATTGTTCAGGTAATCACGTAACACCTGTTCGGCTTCGCCCGATGCGTGCAGCTTGATCAATTCGGTAGCATAGTACTCCACAACTTCAGGCATGGCCTTAATATTGCGCGGTATGATTTCCCAGAGTTGTGTCAGTATATCGATATCGCCTGTTCTGCTGCGGTCACTCATCAGGCCGCACCAGGTATCGATTTCAAGCGATAAAAGCTTTTCATCGTGCATCGCGCCGGATTTTTTCACGTCAGGCAACAATTCGCGCAGGCTTTCCCAGTCAGCGAGATGGCTGTGGGTTTTAGCCAGCAGTTTCAGCACATAAGAATGTTGCGGTGAAAGAGCGTTGAGGTGGTTAAGAGTAGCCAGCGCCTGTTCAAACTGATTATGGTCCATCTGTAATTCAGCCTGTGTCAGGCCAATGGCAATATCTGCATCGGGAGCGCTATGGTGTGCGGATCGAATGTAATCATCACGGCGGTCATGAGCGCCCTGGTATTGTGCTGCGCGCGCTGCTGCGAGGTAGGTTAACAGCGGGTTTTCAGTGTGTTCGACTTTATGCAACAGTATTTTTTCAGCTTTAGCAAAGCGGCCTTCAGATAATTCGATAAGGCCTTGCTCAAGCGAATGGCGTGCTTTTTCCGCAAGCCGCTGGTTTCTTTTTTCACCAAACAGCCCGGTGAGTTTTTTTAACAATTTGAAGGTATATGACAGTAAAAGAACAGCAAACAGTATCGCCAACAGGCCAGCGCCGACTTCAAGCAGGCTGGCTTCATATTGATATTCAGCAAAACTGATCTGCATCAAGCCAGGGTCATTGTTGGTATACATGGCGTAACCGGCAATGATGATTGCCGATGCCAGCAGTACAAAGAGTAAACGATTCATTATTTTTTGCTCATTTCAGATATTGCGTATTTTAAGGCATTAATACAGGCCTCGTCTGTAGCGTTTTCCGCTACGAATATATTACTGAAGTTGAGGGCTTTTGCCAGTAAATAACCGCGTTCGCCAGGTACCACAAGATAATGACGGCTAAGATTGTTCTTGTCAGTCGCCAGGTCATACAGGTTTTGCAGCCCCTGGTTGCTGCTGACAGTAATAATATCTGTTTCTGCCAGGTATTGATCCAGCTGGTCAGCAGGCGGCGGGGTTGAGCGCTGGTACATATCAGCATAAAACACCTCTGCCCCCCTTGATTGCAGAGTATCTCCAAGCAGTTCCCGGCCGCCCTCGCCGCGGAAGATCACGATTTTTGTGCCGGCAAGCTGTCTGGCCTGTAACTGCGGGTGTTCAAGTAAAGATTCGCTATCATGCCCATCAGGAAAAATATCAACGTTCAGGCCCATGGTTTCCAGTGCGGTGGCGGTACGGCTGCCTATGGCTGAAATCCTGATTTCGGCAGGAAGTCTGTTAATAAACTCGAAGGTTTTTTCGACTGCCGTGGGGCTGATAAAGACAGCCAGGGCAAATTCCGAGAGATGGTCTTTTGCATATTCGCGACTTTGAGTGTCTGCAGGCTCGGCTATTTCAATGGCCGCGAACTGCAAGGGTAATCCGCCAGCCTGCTCGATCATCTGGCATAGACCAGCAGCACGCTGCTTTGGTCGTGTGACCAGAACTTTTAAATCCTGCAGCGGTCTGTCTGTCTGTTGCATGGCCTTTTTGCCTGTAAATATTTTATTGCTGCCAGCTATTCTATTTGAAAGCACGGTCCAGCCAAAATCGGGTTTTATATGAGAATTTTGTACACGCTGTTGTTGATGGTTATTAGCTTTGCCGTCAGCGCATCTGCATTTGCCGCCACGAAGTTTGTCTACGAGTACGAAGAAGAGCAAGCCGAGACGGTGCCAATAGCGAAATTAAGCAGTTTTGAGGAAGTAGCGAACGCGGCAAGAACAAAAGGTGTGCCAATACTGGTTGAATTCAGCACACCGTGGTGCCGTTATTGCGAATTGCTGGAACAGCAGGTGCTAAAACCGCTAATACTTAACGGTAAATACAAGGACCAGATAATCGTTAATAAACTGGAAGTAAATACGTACTCAAATATTGCCGGTTTTGATGGCAAACAATACAGCAGCGATCATATCAGTAGAATGTACAAGGTAGACCTCTACCCCACGCTGGTCTTTTTTAACGCCGATGGCCGGGAAATCAGCCAGCGCATCGTCGGTATAACCGTGCTTGAATATGTCGCCGATGAACTGGAAAAGGCTATTGATGCCGCTGTGCAGGATACCGCAACAGCACTCTGAGCCGTATATCAGTAACGAGGGACGAGCAACGAGTGGCGAGGAAAACCATAGATAAGCTCTGCGACCGTTATTTGTAGGAGTGGCTTTAGCCGCGAATTAATGGTGTTCACTGACATTCATCTTATAGGTCTTATTGGTCCACAGATGAACGCAAAGAACGCAAAGAAAAAATCGATTAATAACCGCAGAGGCGCGGAGACGCAGAGGTTATTATTGTTTTGTTAATCATTTTATTGTCATCTCAAACACAGGCAGATACCCGCCCGGTTGTGGGCGATTTAATCCTTCGACCGTAATAAAAGTATTTAAGCTGCATGATCCAGTGATTAGGCAAGCATGAGCAAAGCGTTGAGGGCAACTGGTATATAAAGTAATCCTCTGCGCCTCTGCGGTAAAACAAGCAATTAACTTTGCGTTCTTCGCGGACAAATAACTGCTTTAAATCCGTGTTTATCTGCGTTCATCTGTGGACTAAGCAATTGATAATATACTTGTCTGACAGGAATTCGCGGCTAAAGCCGCTGCTGCGAATACCTGTAATAATCTCTGCGAACTCTGCGCCTCTGCGAGAGTAATTATTTGCTAACCGCATGGCGTCAGCGCAGCTGACAGATATGCGTGGCTCCCTTGCCACTTGCCACTCGTACCTCGCCCCTGTTTTTAACTGCTCAGGTTTTTGAGCTTCTTGCGAATTGCCGGCAAGTGTCGGCGGCTGATTTCAAGCTCGTCTTCTGTATCATTCAGCAAGATACACTGATGACCGTCTATATTTTTTGAAAGCCCAACGATATGTCTCTCAGAAACGAGCGCATTACGATGTATGCGTACAAAGCGATTGGCAAACTCCTGCTCCAGTGCTTTAAGCGACTCTTCTATCAGGTATTCGTGATCATCGGTTCTCAGGGTCACGTACTTCTGGTCGGCCTTGAAATAGATGATCTCTTCGATAGGTACCAGCTCCAGTGAGCCACGGCTTTTCACACAGATCTTGTTGCGCACTTCTTCAGCTTCCTGGTAGCGCAGTCGCTGGATCTGGGCCCGGGTAAGGCGTCTTGCGGCGCTCATGGCGTTCGCAAGCCGGTCCTGCTTGATTGGTTTCAGCAGGTAATCGATGGCATGGGTTTCAAATGCCTCAAGTGCATGGTCGCTGTATGCCGTGGTAAAGATAATTGCTGGCGGGTTGTCCATCTGGTTGATATAGCCGGCTGCTTCGAGGCCGTCCATACCCGGCATGCGAATATCCATCAGTACAACATCCGGACTTGAGTTCTGTGTTTGCTGCAGCGCCTGTTCACCGGTGGCTGCTTCACCTACTACATGCTCACCCATGCCGCTCAGCATGTGACGCAGACGCTGTCGCGCCAGCTGTTCATCATCAACGATTAAAACATTCATAATTATGTGACCGGTATTTCCAGTGTGACGGTATAGTCCTGTTTGGTCGCATTTATGTAGAACCGTGCATCGTTTCCGTATGCCAGGCGCAGCCGTTGCATGATGTTGTCCTGTGCCATCTTGTTGCCGCTCGAGTGTTTTGAGCCAGCTTCAGATGACGGGTTGCTCACCTCGAGTTTGAGGTGTTCACCATCACGTTGCGCTGATATCCGTATCTTCCCGCCGTCAGGGATTGGTTCTATACCATGATAAATAGCATTTTCTGCGAGAGGTTGCAGGGATAACGCAGGAATTTCTTCATCAATTAGCGAATTATCTATGTTCCAGGCGATATCCAGGCGCTCACCGAGGCGTAATTTCTCAATATCGAGATAACTGCGTGTAATCTCGAGCTCGTCTTTCAAGGTATGAATATTCTGTTCTTTAAGGCTGGCACGAAACAAATCGGCCAGGTCTTCGATGGCTTTTTCTGCCTTGTCGGGCATGAATGAAATAAGGCTGGCGATGGTGTTCATGCTGTTGAACAGAAAGTGCGGGCGGATCCTTGCTTTCAATGCCTGTATCTCAGCCTTTGACTGGGCTTTCAGGTTGAGTTTCCATTGTTGCTGGATATAAAAATAACGCAGTACAACTGCATAGATAGCAGCAGCCATAATCATAATACGTAACAGAAAGTGTTCGCCCAGTGGCGATGTTTCCGCGTCCAGCCTCATCCACAAATTGAGCCTTATCAAAACCAGGGCGAATATCAGGGTTACGGCCATCATAATAATAAACGTGATGAGCATGGTGAGCGGGCCTGATAGCTGATTTAGAAAACGGCGGCCCATACATAAAACTGCCGCATTGAGTAAAGCGATCCATTGCATCATCATGGAAATAAAAGCGAGGTAGTCCCAGAAAACTTCGGTCGTCGACGGTATTGCCATGGCCAGCACGATCGCGAGTAATTCAACGATCAGTACCAACATGAAAATCACGCGCACATCGCAAAATTCCGGCAGCAGGCCAGTGTCGAGTTTGTCGGCTTCGCTCGAAAGACGTTCATTCCCCATGCATTACAAATAGTCGAGCACAACCGGAATGCAAGCATTGTTCTGATATACTCGTAAACAATCATGAGTAAAAAAGACAACAAGCAGAACAGCCCTTCATGGGGCGGTCGTTTCAGCGAGCATACCGATGCGTTTGTTGAGGCCTTTACTGCATCTGTTGAATTTGACCAGCGTATGTACAAGCAGGACATTGCCGGTTCAAAAGCGCATGCTCGCATGCTGCAAAAGACAGGTGTACTTAGCGAGACAGATTGTGAGGCGATTTTGAAAGGTCTTGATACTATCGTTGAGGAAATCGAGAGCGGTAAGTTTGAATGGTCAGTTGCGCGAGAAGATGTACATATGCACATCGAAGCGCGTTTGACCGAACTGGTTGGCGATGCAGGTAAGCGCCTGCACACAGGGCGTTCGCGCAATGACCAGGTCGCTACTGATATACGCCTTTATTTACGTGAGCAGATCACCGTCATCGTTTCACAGCTTGTGGATCTGCAAAAAGGCTTACTGGTACTTGCAGAACAGGAAGCAGACACGATCATGCCCGGTTTTACCCATTTACAGGTTGCCCAGCCGGTCACCTTTGGCCACCACATGATGGCATGGTTCGAAATGTTACAGCGTGATGCCACGCGTATGCTCGATTGTCATGTACGCATGAATGTTTCGCCGCTGGGCGCTGCTGCACTGGCAGGCACCAGCTATCCTGTTGACCGGTATATGACTGCTGCGGAGTTGGGCTTTATAGGCCCGGCGGCCAATTCGCTGGATGCCGTCAGTGATCGCGATTTTGCCATTGAGTTTTGTGCCGCTGCGGCCATCTTGATGACGCACTTGTCACGCATGTCAGAAGAGATGGTGATGTGGTCTTCAGCACAGTTCGATTTCATTGAACTGCCGGACCGCTATTGCACCGGTTCTTCCATTATGCCGCAGAAAAAAAATCCTGATGTGCCTGAACTGGTGCGTGGAAAGACAGGACGCGTTAATGGCAACCTGGTCAGTTTGCTGACCTTGATGAAGTCACAGCCACTGGCATATAACAAGGACAACCAGGAAGACAAGGAACCACTGTTCGATACTATTGATACGGTGATTGGTTGCTTGCGTGCATTCGCCGATATGGTGCCTGCACTGGTGTGCAAGCGTGAAAATATGTATAACGCAGCAAAACAGGGTTTTTCAACAGCGACAGACCTGGCGGACTACCTGGTGCGCAAAGGTCTGCCCTTCCGCGATGCGCATGAGGTCGTGGGTAAGGCCGTTGCCTACGGCGTGGCAAACAACAAGGACCTGAGCGAGATGGATGTCAATGAGCTTAAAGGTTTTTCCGCGATGATCGATGAAGAAGTATTCAACGTGCTCTCACTGGAAGGCTCGGTCGCGGCACGTAATCATATTGGCGGTACCGCACCGGACCAGGTGCGTAACGCAGTTGCCGAAGCACGCCAGCGGCTCAAAGATAAGTGATGATAACCGCAGAAGCGCGGAGACGCTGAGGGTTGTTTAATAGTTGCTGTACAAACACTTTGCTAATGAAGGCTTACTCGAGTCATCTAGGACAACTGTAAGAAATCTCCTTGTGGCAAGGAGATTTCTATCACACTTAGCTGCTTCAAAATGACAACACAAAAAACTCTGCGCCTCCGCGTCTCTGCGGTGAATATTTAGCTTTTACCGGTAGTGGCAAAACTTTAGCCACACTTGCGGCCGCCAAATTCCTGAAAATTATTTTTTCAGCTGTTCACGCAGAAGAGCTTCAGCATCTGAGTACATGCCCTTCAGTTTTTCCAGCAGCTCGGCTGTGCCCCTGGTCGAACCAGCACGGCCAATCAGCTCGATTTCCTCAGCTACGTGTGCGAGACCAAGCGCACCGATGCTGCTGCTGGAGCTTTTCATTTTATGTGCGAGATTGAACACGTTTTCGGCATCATCATTCAATACCGCCTGGCTCAGCTCATCGATCTGGCCCGGTATGTAATCGATATATGTTTGCAAAACATCATCAAGAGAATCGCCCATCAGGCTGCGCAATTCATTGAGCGCATCCATTTTGATCGCTTCTTCCATATCAGATCCTTCAAGTAATTAGTGTGATGCTGTTTTGGGATCAATTAGAGCGGCCAGGAATTAACTCGGCCGAAAATCATTTGGCCAGGCGTGAACTCATGTCGCCGACCAGCACGGCCTCGGGCACCTGCAGCTTGATTGCGGCAGCAATTTCCATGAACAGCCCGGGTTCGGATTTGAATGAAACCCACAGGGTATTGAGTTTCATGTCCATATTGGCAAACACAATATCCGTTTTGAACTGCCTGAGTGCACGATCAATATCGTTGAGGGTGCGCTTGATATGGTTTTCCGGTTTCTGCCTCAGCTTGGGGATGATCATCAGAAAATCACTGACGCGATCACCATTTTCATCACGTGTCGGCGCGATTTTCCATAATGGCTCGGCCGGTGACATATCAAAGCTTAATCTGATGTTTTTATGCATCATATACCCCGTTAGACGGTGCTATCTGCTAATCATAGCCCAAATTGACGTTGAAAGTGGATTTAGTCTTTTACCAGGATGCTGGTGAGCCAGTCGCTGATATCGCTGATTTCTTCCTTGCATACGCTGTGCCCCATGGCGTATTCGTGCCATTGCAGCCGGTAGCCCAGCTGCTGCAACAGGGTGCGCGTGTGCAGGCCGAATTGCAGGGCAACAATATCGTCATGCAGTCCGTGGGCCATGAACACGGGCGTGTTTCGGTTTGCCTGTGTCGCTTCCTGTTGCAGATGCTGCTGCATAGGCAAATAGGTGGACAGCGCCATGATGCCGCCCAATGCCCTGGCATAGCGCAGTCCCGCATAAAGTGCGATGGCGCCACCCTGTGAAAAGCCGGCTACGATAATACGTTCCGCTGCAATCCCCTGGGCAACCTGCTCATCACACAGCCGGGTCAGAATATGACTGGATACAACAATACCTGCTTCGTCATCACGGCTGGCGATATCGAGACTGCTGACATCGTACCAGCCGCGCATACGGTAACCCTGGTTGATGGTGATAGGCCGTAGCGGAGCATGCGGAAAAATGAAACGAATGTTTATAGCAGCTGGCAATTTGAGTTCGGACACGATGGGCACAAAATCGCGGCCGTCAGCACCGAGGCCGTGTAACCAGATAACAACGGCATCGGCTTCACTTGAGCCATCAGCGCCGGTTTGCAGAATAATGGGATTATTGTCAGACATTTAACAGTAATGCAGGTTTCAGTGCGCACAGATTATTGCAATAATCGACTTTTTACCAATCGGTGTTTAGCCCGCATTTCTCACCAGATGGACGAGCCCTCACTTGATCTTTGGATTCACAAAGCATTTTACTCAGTCGGAAATACACACGGTTATTCCACTTCTTCGTAAAATACTTTGTGACAAATCCGTCCGGAACGGATTTGGACCGCAAAGCGACCCCGGAGGGGTGAAATACAGGGATGTATTTCATCAATCCAAATCTCTACGTGATCTTCTCGCCCCCTGGTGAGAAATGCGGGGTAAAGTAAGTGCCATTCACTCTGACCCTGAATTTTATTTTTTAATGACGAAAAAAAATCCCACCAGAGATGATGGGATTTTTCAGTTCAGCCTGTCGAAAAATTAAGCTTCTTTTTTCTTCCTGATGAGGCGTAGTCCGATTAAACCAAGGCCCAGTAAAGCAAGCGGTGATGGCTCAGGTACACCCACGCTTGCTGTCTCGACATTCAGGAGGTGGAACTCCCA
>CAZRKQ010000001.1:0-3893 GCA_964600755.1 uncultured Thiotrichaceae bacterium | reverse complement strand
GAAAGCGCAGGAAGAAGTTGCAAACCTGGAAGTCGAAGGCCAGGCCGGTGGTGGCATGGTAAAAGTAGTCATGAATGGCCGCCACGAAATCCGCAAGGTAACACTGGATGACAGCCTGATGCAGGACGACAAGGAAATGATCGAAGACCTGCTGGCAGCTGCAGTGAATGATGCAGTGCGCCGTGTAGAGCAGCAGACGCAGGAAAAGATGTCCGGGGTAACTGCGGGTCTGAATTTGCCGGGTGGCATGAAATTACCGTTTTAAGTCCACAGATGAACGCAGATGAACACGGATATAATTCATTGTTGTCCCATTTACACGTCATTCCCGCGAAGGCGGGAATCCAGTGGCTTTTGGTGTATATAACAATCAATGACTTTCCGGATACCCGCTTCCGCGGGTATGACAGAATTTCTTTCCAGTAATTTCATGTCAATTTGTTGTTTTAACAAACATACTTCCTATCCGTGTTCATCTGCGTTCATCTGTGGACTATTGTAATTAAATAAATAACATGTCACCTCTATTACAGCAACTCATCGATGCGCTTAAATGCTTGCCTGGCGTTGGGCCCAAGTCGGCGCAGCGCATGGCGTTTCATTTGCTGGAGCGTGACCGTCAGGGTGCAAAGAATTTAGCCAGTGCGTTGATTGAAGCTGTTGAGAACATCGGCCATTGCAAGTCCTGCCGTACCTTGAGTGAAATGGATGTCTGCAGTATTTGCGAAAGCACTTCGCGTGATAGCACTGTGCTCTGTGTTGTTGAAACACCAGCCGATGTGCTTGCGATCGAACATATTGCTGAATACCGCGGCAAGTATTTTGTTTTAATGGGGCATCTTTCTCCACTGGATGGTATTGGTCCTGAAGAGCTTGGACTCGAACTGCTCGAACAAAAACTTGCGACCGGCGATATCAAAGAGCTGATACTGGCAACCAACCCAACTGTCGAAGGCGAAACTACCGCGCATTACATTTCAGAGATAGCAGCTGAGCATAATGTCGAAGCAACACGCATTGCGCACGGCGTGCCGCTAGGCGGTGAGCTTGAATACATTGATGCCGGCACATTGGCGCATGCTTTTTCAGGTAGGCAACGCATCAGGGTGTAAGTTAATAGTTAATAGTTAATAGCTAATAACCAAAGACTAATAACGAACGACAAACGACAAACGACAAACGACAAACGACAAACGACGAACGACAAACGACCAACGACCAACAACATTACTGTAACGCGTTGGCTAATAAAATATTAAAACTACCGGGGGAGAGCAGTCATGACAGATTGCCTGTTTTGCAAAATCAGAGATGGTGAGATTCCTTGTGACAAGGTTTATGAGGATGACGACATCATTGCTTTCAGGGATGTCAATCCGCAAGCACCAACCCATGTTCTGGTCATACCAAAAAAGCACATTGCGACCATCAATGATCTCGAGAATGAAGA
The DNA here is from genome assembly GCA_964600755.1 of uncultured Thiotrichaceae bacterium. Lineage (GTDB taxonomy): Bacteria > Pseudomonadota > Gammaproteobacteria > SZUA-229 > SZUA-229 > JABDQW01. The sequence goes on along the minus strand of CAZRKQ010000001.1, from coordinate 2,443 downwards.
CATAACGCTAGCTGGCAAGATGACGCTTGTAGCCAAAACAATCGCGGCCGACGAAGGGATCGATGATGAGGGTTACCGGCTGGTTTTTAACTGCAACGAAGGCGCCGGCCAGGCCGTATTTCATATTCATATGCACCTGTTGGGTGGTCGCAGAATGAACTGGCCGCCGGGCTAGAAAACCACCCGTAACTAATTGATATCTCAATTATTTCCATTAATTTAGCCAAATAGCTTGAAAATCCCGAATTTTGCTATATTAATACAACCTAATATACTTAAATTTGCTTGATAAGGATCAACATACTTAAACCGCATTTCTGGCATAGTTAGTCGGAAAAATAGGGCTACCATGAAAAAACAGATACTTACGTTCGTATTACTGTTTACATCATTTTCTGCTTTTGCAGCACCCGATGGTGCAGCACTGTTTAACAAGCATTGTGCCGTTTGCCATGGTGATGATGGTAAGGGTGGTGTGGGTGTACCTTTATCATTACCTTCATTTATCGATACGGTCTCCGATGAATACCTGAAAGACACGATCAGGCTGGGCCGGCCCGGCCGGATCATGCCTGCCTTCCCCAAGCTGGGTGAAGCGCAGGTCAATGCAATCGTCGAGCACATGCGCGGCTGGTCTGATGCGCCTGCGGTCACCCACAATACCGAGCCTGTCAAAGGCGACGCCAGGCACGGCAAAGAGTTGTATGCCAGTCACTGTGCACAGTGCCACGGTGAGAATGGTAAGGGCGGCACCGGCACCGGTGTGACATTCTCCAGAAAGCGTGAGTTGCCAATCATTGCGCCTGCTTTAAACAACAGCGGCTTTCTCGCGGCGGCAACAGATTCCATGATCAGGGACACTTTGATTTACGGGCGTGAAGGTACGCCAATGACATCGTCACTGGTTACTGGCCTGTCTGAAGAGGACATCAACGACCTGGTGAGTTACGTCCGTTCGTTTGAAGCACAGCAGGAAGATGCCGAGAGTGCAGAAGTAATAGAAGCGGTAATAACGGCCGAGTCGCCATACACCGTTGAAGAAACAATTGAAAATCTGAAAGCAGCTATTACAGACCAGAATTTCACCTTGATCAGGACTGATTATGTGGAGCATGGTTTCGTGGAAGAGGGCAAGGAAAATAAACAGCAGGTGGTTTTGCATTTCTGTAATTTCAACTTTTTATTCCAGGCATTGGCCATCGATCCGAGAGTCGGTATCTTTTTACCCTGTCGTGTAACAGTGACTGAGCAAGATGGCAAGGTCCAGGTGACAACGATTAATCCTATGCGCTTGAGCGGCCTGTTCAATAATGATGAATTGCAAGCTGCCTGTAAGGAAATGACGGGTATTTATGAGGCCATCATAGAGGACGCAGTATTATGATTTTAAGAGTTCTCTTGCTGCTGGCGCTTATCGTACCTTCCCTGGCTGCATGGTCATCGCCGTTGGCTGCTGTTGTAGCGTCGGACCTGATCATGGCGCGTTCTCATGAGAAATTTCCCGAAGCCATGCTGACCCTGCAAACGTCGATCAGGGAACATGGCTACACGGTCGCACGTGTTCAGCGCATTGATATTGGCCTTACCGGCATGGGGTACAAAACGGATAAATATCGCGTGGTATTTGTTGGCAAGAAAGAAGAGATCCAGTATCTCACCAGGAAATATCCTGACCTGACAGCGTACATGCCGCCCAAGGTGTCGATTTTTGCAGAAGACGACGACACTGTTATTGTTACTGCCAATCCCTATATTTACAAGGAACTGGTTGATGAGAAAGACAGGGAGATATTCGACAGGTGGGAGAACGACATTTACTCTGTGTTTAAAGATTTCAGTGCTGCTGATGAAGAATAATTACAAAGCATTTCAAGTTTGAAACAAAATAGCCGGCTTTGCCGGCTGTTTTGTGTGTGCGTGATGATTCTTGAGATGTCAGGTGTAGTAGTTCAGGCTTAATCTGACAGTGGCTGCATGTTTTCGCCAGGCCGATAAGCCGACCTTAACATCCTGTTTTCTCGCAGAGGCGCAGAGAGCGCAGAGGTGACATGTGTTTTTCTACACAGGCAGTATGGTTTTATTCGTCTTCCTTTGCGTGCTCTGCGCCTCTGCGAGAGTAATTATCTAAAGCCTTTTCTATATAGCCAATCCTGACTATTACATATCAGGCATCGCCGTCGAGAACCTTGTTCTGCATGGCTGTCAGGTATTCATCCATTTCTTCCTCGCTTCTGAACACGTTCATGCCATCCAGTGCCTTGATAATATCGAACACCTTGCGTACCTGGGGCTGAAGGTTTAGCAGCATGAATTTGCCTTCGTGGCTGTCCATGTACTTCTTGGTTTTAAAAATCACCCGCAGACCGGCACTGCTCAGAAACTGCAGACGTTTCAGGTCAATGATCAACATATGTACGGTGGAGTCGATCTCATGGTCTATCTT